>JANMSG010000065.1:0-10358 GCA_031389065.1 Acidobacteriota bacterium
TCCGCCTGAAGGCGGTACTCTGAACGCCCGTGCTTGACGATTTGCTACCTTTTTTATTTCACGCTAAACACATACGCGGTCAAAGACCAGTTCTCAACAACGCAACAAGGCACCCCCAATGAAAACCACGATAAAAAATGAGCGACCAACGGAGGTCGCTCGTAATGAGCAGTTATGTCAGGCTGAGTTTTTTTGTTTTGCTAACACCCCTTAGAATCACGGTTTTTTCGGTAGCGCAGCGTCGCCGCCAATGATGCGGTTGGCTACGTATTTGCCTGCCGCATCGAGTGTACCGAAAGCGGCTACGTGGTCACCCGCTTTAAAATCGCTCAAACTTGCCACGCTTCTGTTGCGCGAAACTTCCGTGGTTTCGCTGGTATAAACGATTTGTTCTTTGTCATCTCTGGTTTTGATGGTGATGGTTTTGGCAGCCGCATCGGCCGAGACATATTCGCCGGCAACTGCATCACGCTGTCCGCGAAGCCCTCTGCCACCACGCCCGCCCGGACCTTGAGGCGGCCTATCACCGCCCATCACTTGTTCGGCAACGAATTGACCGCTGGCGTTTTTTGCCCCAATGGCTGCTATAAAATCGTCTGTTTGAAAGGATGATAACGTCGCGGCTTCCCGGTTGCGAAGGTATTTTGTATCGGCAGTTACGGTTATGGTTTGGGTTTCGCCCTCGCGATTGGTAACGGTGAGGGTATTGTCGTTAATGGCGCTGAGTTTGCCGCCAATGCGATTGTCTGGATTAAATTCAGGGCGACGACCTTGCGCAAAAGCGGTTGAAGCAAAAGCGAAAAGCAGTGTGAATAAGAGGCTGATGGTTATTTTGCTGAAGCTGTTTTTCATAGTGACTCCATTATGTTCTGAATTAAATTTAAAGACGGATAGAGCGCCTCAAAAGACTGCGGCCAACAAAAATGTTTGTCGCTCCCGTGAATCCGCAGAGCTTAAAAAAGATTGAGATACGCTCTATCTAAAATCGTCTTCAATGGATATGTCCGCGAGGTACACAAATAGTTCCAGAAAACTTTTTCAGGCTGAAGAAAAAGTTTAAAGTGACGAAATCAGCTGTGAGAAAGATTGATAGATATTGGTAAATTAAAGTTATTTTCGATTGCGAGCTTTGCACTCTCAGGTCGCACCCATTAAAAACGTTTTGTTCTATCCAATCGAAGCGAGCCCGAACTTCGCTTGCCTCTTAACAATCTCAACAAGTTTGGCGGTATCAAGGGAGTTGCGCCGCGTGTTCAACATATAATCGGCTTCGCGTTTGGCAATCTCTACCAACTCGCGGTCGCGCACGATATTGCCGACTCTGAAAGTAGGAATGCCCGATTGCCTGGTGCCCATCACTTCGCCGGGACCGCGAATCTCTAAATCTTTTTCGGAAATTTTGAAACCATCATTCGTCTGTTCCATGATAGTCAAGCGCTCGCGCGCTTCCGACGTGCGTTTGTCTCCGGCAAGCAAAATGCAATAGGCTTGCGCATCGCCGCGCCCGACTCTACCGCGCAGTTGATGGAGTTGTGAAAGCCCGAACCTTTCAGCGTGTTCGACGAGCATGACGCTGGCGTTGGGCACATCAACGCCGACTTCTATTACCGTAGTCGCAACCAGAATTTGACTCGCGCCACGACGAAATTCATCCATCACAGCGTCCTTGCCTTCCTGCTTCATCTTGCCGTGAACCAGACCGACGCGGAATTTCGGAAAGACAGCGGTTTGCAAATGTTCAGCCATCTGCGTGGCGTTGAGTAAATCCAGTTTCTCTGATTCTTCAACCAGCGGATAGACGATGTAAGCCTGTTGCCCTTGCCGTATGATGCCGTCAAGGAAATGATAAATCTTGTTGCGCGAATCTTCGCCTCTGACTTTCGTGATGATAGGTTTTCTGCCCGGCGGCATTTCATCAATGATAGATAAATCCAGATCGCCGTAAAGCGTCATCGTAAGGGAACGGGGAATCGGCGTTGCCGTCATCACCAGGGTGTCCGGGTTGTAGCCGCGATTCATCAACTCTGCGCGTTGCAGGACGCCGAAGCGATGTTGTTCGTCAATGACGACGAAACCGAGTTTGGAAAACTTTACGCCCTCTTGAATCAAGGCGTGTGTACCGATAACGAAATCCACTTCGCCCGCTTCAATCGCCGCATGGACTTCGCGTTTCTTTGCAGCCGATAGCGAGCCTGTCAAAAGTTCTACGCGATAAGGCGATTTCGCAAGTATGCGCTTGGTGTTTTTGGCATGTTGTTCGGCGAGGATTTCGGTCGGCACCATCAGCGCCGATTGATAACCGTTTTCGATAGCGACGACGGAAGCCTGCACGGCGATGATGGTTTTGCCGGAACCTACATCGCCTTGCAGCAAGCGATTCATAGGCTTATTGCTTGTCATATCGTCAACGATTTCTTTCAACACGCGCTTCTGCGCGTTCGTCGGTTTGAAAGGCAAAATCGTTCGCACGGCTTCGCGCACGCGGTCGCTGATTTCGATAACCGTGCCTTTCGGCGAAGCTTCGCGCCCCTGCCTACGAAGCCCCATTGCCAGCGCCAACCAGAAGAACTCTTCGAAAATCAGGCGATGATGGGCGGGCGATTTGAATTCGTTGTAAAGCGCTATCGGCGCGTCTTCGCCAGGGAAATGAATCTGTTTGAAAGCGTCTATGCGAGAAATCAGATTCGCGCTCGAGAGCATCTCTTGCGGCAGCGTCTCTGTAAATTCCGACCAATCCATGCGCTCCAGAACGTGGTGCATAATCGAGCGCAACGATTTCGAGCGAATCTCGCCGAGCTTGCGATAAACGGGAACGCGACGACCCGTGTGAATGGTTGCCGCGTCGTCTTCGTCATCACTCACGAATTCGTAATCAGGATTTTCGACTTCAAAGAATCCGCGCTTGCCACGTTTCCATTGCCCGTAAAGCAAAACTTTTCGACCACGCGGGAAAGAATTTTGCAGATACGACTGATTCCACCAGTAAGCGCGAATCTGTCCCGTTTCATCAACGGCGGAAAATTCAAAGATGCGCAGCTTGCCACCTTTTACAGCGTAAGTTCCGGCGATGCGAACTTCGATTTCGATAGTGGCAAACTCGTTGTGCTGCAACTCGCGCACCTGCGTCAGGTTCGAGCGGTCTTCGTAACGCATAGGCAGGTTGTTGAGCAAATCGTCAACCGTGACGAGCAAGGCATTCGGCTCACCCATCGCAGCGGCAACGCCTGCCGCAACTTTCTGCGCCGTCTTGGTCGCCAGACGCGGAATTTCGTGCAGGTGAAGTTCATAAAGCGGCGTTGATAGTTTGAGCATAAAACCAGGTGATAGGTTACAGCAGATTACATGGAAATACAGTTATTTTCAGGCTTGCTCATCTGCTGTTGTGGCATCGTGTTCTTTCAGTCTGTGCAATGATTAGCAAATGGGTTTTCATCTGCATTACCTTATTTCGTGTTCGTTTTGTCAACAAAACGAGGTTGGCGAGTTCTTTTTTTACCACTTTCTTCCGGCAATTTTTCAGAGTCGTCTGGATGCCCGTCAATCGCTGCATGCAATTTTTTCGGCGCAATCAGTCGCCAGGCTTCATACAGATAAGATGCCAACTCCTGGTCGTCTATGCAGTCAAGCTCTATGCCAACCCAGCCGCGTACACCGACATAGGGTGGTTTGAAGAATTTCTCCGGCGCAGCTTCAATCAAAACCGCTTGCATACCAAGCGGTGTAGGCAGCAATACGGCAATATGCCCATCGTTATGGTGGTGGTTGGAAAACATTGCATACACCTTTTTGTGGACAAAGAAGGTCGGTTCGCCATGCGAGAGTTTTTCTGTCGTCTCCGGCAATGTGGCACAAATGCGCCGGATTCTTTTCAAGTGTCTTTCGCTCATCATAGATTTTCTATTCTTATCTTTTTCTATGTACATTGAAATTCTAGGTGTCAATGAAGTTTTAGGTCAAACGCAATAGTCTAATTCACATTGTGTTGCTAAAATCTCGCCTATGATGAAAAGGCTTTACCTCGTCACCGCAATGGTTATCGTTTTGTTTTCCGCAACCACAAACGCCAACGCTGCCGCGCCCCCTACGATGCGGCTCGATTACTATCACACGGGCAACGCGACGCAGGAATTATTCAGCCTGGATAAAGTCTCGATTGAACCGCTCGTCTGGGCTGGCAATCCGCAGAGAAATATTGACGACACCAATCTCGGCAAATACTTTTTTGAAGTGATTGACCGCAACACGAATCGCGTAGTGTACTCTCGCGGCTTCGCTTCGATTTACGGCGAGTGGGAGACGACCGACGAAGCGAAAAAAATCAACCGCACATTTCACGAATCGCTGCGCTTTCCCGCGCCCGCGTCATCTGTACAAATCATCTTGAAGAAGCGCGATGCGAATAATGCCTTTCAACAAGTCTGGTCTCTTATCGTTGACCCGAAAGATATATTCATTGATAAATCAAAACCCGCGCAGCCTTTACCGCTGATTGAAATTCAAAAGAGCGGCGATTCTGCAACAAAAGTTGACTTCTTAATTTTAGGCGACGGCTACACCGCTTCGGAAATGAAGAAGTTTGAAAACGATGCGCGACGCTTGACCGAGTTGCTGTTTGCGACTTCGCCGTTCAAAGAGCGCCGCAAAGATTTCAACGTCTGGGCCTTGTGTCCTGCGGCTTCAGAATCCGGCATCTCGCGCCCTTCGACAGGCATTCACCGGCAATCGCCAATCGGCACAACTTATGATGCCTTCGGCTCAGAACGCTACGTCTTGACCTTCGATAACCGCGCGCTTCGTCAAGTGGCGCAGTTTGCGCCGTATGAGTTCATCGAAATCATCACCAACACGCGCACTTATGGCGGCGGCGGCATATTCGGTCTATACAGCACAGTAGCCGCAGACAGCGCGCAAGCGCCTTATGTTTTCGTGCACGAATTCGGGCATCATTTCGCGGGGCTTGCCGATGAATATTACACTTCGCCTGTCGCCTATGCGCCGGCTGCGGAGCGCATAGAACCCTGGGAACCAAACGTCACGGCTTTGCTTGATCCCGCGAATTTAAAGTGGAAAGATCTGGTAGCCAAAGACACGCCTTTGCCTACGCCCTGGCAGAAAGAGGAGTATGAAAAACATTCGCGTGAATATGGAAAAAGGCGAGCGCAGATTCGCGCCGAAAATCGCCCCGAAGAGGTGATGGAAGCGTTGTTTGCCGAAAACCGCCAGTTTGAAGTGCAACTCTTTGCAAAAGAGAAGTACGTTAGCAAAGTCGGCGCGTTTGAAGGCGCGAATTATGAAGCGAAAGGTTATTATCGCCCGGAAGTTGATTGCATCATGTTCACGCGCAGCAAAGAGTTCTGCAAAGTCTGCAAGCGCGCCATCGAGCGTGTGACGGATTTGTATTCGCGATGATGAAGCAAGCCAAAATTCAGTTTGATGCTCCTTGAAAAAATAATCCGCCAAGCCCGCGAAGCGGGCGCAAGCATAAAGCCCAGTGTGTAGCAAAGCGCAACGCTGGGGTAGGAGCCGAAAAATCTTCTCCGAGCCCGCGTAGGCGGGCGATAGAGATGGCGCTTGATGGTCTATCACCCGCTTCGCGGGCTCGTGAAACCGGTCTGGCTTGCCAACCCCGCGCTCACGCACGTGGCTTTATGCTATCGCCTGCTCCGCAGGCTAAACTGGTACGATTATTTTTTCAAAGAACCTCAAGTAGAAGGTTCGCTTTTATAGTCTTCCGCCTGAAGGCGGGACTCCAAACTCGCCGAAAAGGAGCACGTTCAAAAATGTTTCTCAAAGATGTTCAAACCAAGGAAGGCGACGGAAAGTACAACGAAAAGATTGCTCAAATGAAAGCGCACGCTTTGCCGATTCCTGAAATCTGGCATCTCTTCGCTTTCAAGCCTGAAATGACTGAGCATCTGGCGAAATTTACAGAAGACGTGATGCGCGGACCCTCGCCGCTGTCGCACGGTATGCGCGAATTGATCGCCGCTTTTACGTCGGGCAAAAACGCCTGTCCTTTTTGAGTGGGTTCTCACGCAGCGGGCGCTGTGGCTACCTTAGGAGATGAAGAACTCGTGCAACAGGTGCTCGACGATTATCGCTCGTCGCGGCTAACGGACGCAGAAAAGGCTTTGTTTGCTTACCTGGAAAAAGTAAACTCTGCGGCCAGTCAAATTCGTCAAACAGACATTGATGAATTGAAAAAGTTCGCCTGGACTGACGAAGCAATTTACGACGCGGTTACGGTTTGCAGTTTATTCAACTTTTACAATCGTTGGAACGATGCAATGGGCACTCCAGACATGCCTGCAATGGCTTACCAGATGTCTGGCAAACGCATCGCTGAACATGGTTACTTTCAAGAAAAGGAGAAAAAGTAGGCGGTAAGCAGTAGGCAGTAGGCAGTTGGTTGAGTCTTGCGTAATGAACTATCTCCGCCGTCAGTCCATCGGTGCAAAGTTTCAGGTCACTCATATCACTGCCTACTGCCTACTGCTTATTGCCTACTGACGCATGGCGTTTACATCCGGCACATTCATAGGGCATTACAAACTCGTTGCCTCGTTAGGTGTTGGCGGGATGGGCGAAGTTTATCTTGCGGAAGATACACGGCTCGGCAGACAAGTCGCGCTCAAAATCATGCCTTCCGAATTGGTCAAAGATGAAAAGCGATTGCTACGCTTTGAGCAGGAAGCGCGCGCCGTTTCGGCGCTCAACCATCCGAATATCCTGACGCTACACGAAATCGGACAAACCGAACTGGCGCATTTCATTGTCACGGAATTCATCGAAGGCGAGACGCTACGGCAACGTCTTTCGAATTCCAGAATGGAGTTGTTAGAAGTTCTCGATGTGGCAATTCAAACCGCCAATGCCTTAGTTGCCGCGCACACGGCAGGAATCATTCACCGCGACATCAAACCCGATAACATCATGTTGCGACCGGACGGCTACGTCAAAGTATTGGATTTTGGCATCGCCAAATTGAAAGAGAATGTTGCGCAACGGGTGAAGCTTGAAGTAGATTCCGAAAACACCACCATCAGAACACCCGTAAAAACCGAGCCGGGCATCATCATCGGCAGTCCGAATTATATGTCGCCAGAACAGGCGCGGGGTTTCGTAGTTGACGAGCGCTCAGATATTTTCAGTCTGGGGGTGATGGTTTACGAAATGGCTGTCGGCAAAAGACCGTTTGAAGGCGAAACCATCAGCGACCTGATCGTGGCTATTCTTATGAAAGAGCCGCGACCGATTTCAGAGTCTTTGCCCGATGCGCCTGAAAAATTAGACCGCATCATCGGTAAAGCACTGGCTAAAGATTTGAATGCGCGTTATCAAAGCGTGAAGGAGATGCTCTCTGATTTGAAACGCGTCAAACAGCGTATTGAATTTGAAGCTGGATTAGAGGTTTCCATTCCGCCTGAACCGAGTGATGCCCCCAGTAAGGTGACGACGAAAACCGGCGAACAGAAGAAGACGCTGGAAATATCAAGCACGCAGATACTGTCAACCGAGCAAACCACCAAGCTCGATTCGCACACGCTTGCCGATAACCAGAAATCGAAACGCTTGGTGCTGCTTGTTTCGCTCGCGCTTATCCTTGCCGTGATTGCCGCAACAACGATTTTCTTAACTCGAAATAAGCCTCGCGTCATTGATTCGCTCGCCGTTTTGCCATTCACGAACGTCGGCGGGCAGGCAAACACCGAGTACCTTTCTGACGGCATCACGGAAAGTTTAATCAATAATCTTTCGCGCTCGCCGAATCTGAAAGTGATGTCGCGCAATTCGGTTTTTCAATTTAAAGATATGCAGATTGATGCGCGAGAAGTGGCGAAAAAATTGAATGTAAAGGCAATACTCACAGGACGGGTGACGCAAAGCAACGACGGCTTGCTCATCAACATAGAATTGATAGATGCTCGCGATAACAGCCAGATTTGGGGCGAACGCTACAATCGCAAAATGTCGGAACTGGTCGCTGTTCAAGAGGAAATCGCCGAGCAAATCTCGGAAAGACTGCAACTCGCTTCGAGTAGCGAAGACAGGAAACGTTTGACCAATCAGTACACCGAAAACGCCGAAGCCAATCAATTCTATCTGCGCGGTCGGTACCATTGGAACAAACGCACGCCCGAGGCGATGATTCGCGGCATAGAATATTTCAAACAGGCTCTCGAAAAAGACCCGCAGTATGCGTTGGCTTACGCGGGGCTGGCCGATTGTTACGCGCTCTTAGGCGAATACGGCAAGATGCCTATTAAAGAGTCTGCGCCGCTTGCCAAAGCCGCTGCGCAAAAAGCCTTGGCACTTGATGGTTCTTTAGCTGAAGCGCACACCTCGCTTGCGGCAGTTCACGAGTACGAGTGGCATTGGGCTGAGGCTGAAAAAGAGTACCAGCTTGCCATCGAAATAAATCCGAATTATGCGACGGCGCATCATTGGTACGGCGTCTATTTGAGCAGTCTGGCGAGGTTTGCTGAAGCCGAGCCGCGATTGAAAAAAGCTCTGGAACTTGACCCGCTCTCGCTCATCATCAACACAGGTTTAGGCAGAATGTATTGCGGCATGCGCAAGTATGATACGGCGATAGACCAACTGAAAACGACGCTTGAGATTGAAGCGAATTTTGCCGAAGCGCATTTTCAACTGGCGCTGGCTTACGAAGGCAAAGGGAAGTATGAAAAGGCCGCCGCTTCATTTCAAAAAGCAGTAGAGCTTTTTCCAGACTCTACGATGAGAGGCTGGGTGGCACGCGAATATGCGCTTGCCGGAAAGAAAGACGAAGCGCGACAGATACTCAATGAGTTGAAAACTTTATCCAAGCAGCAATACGTTGCGCCTTACATGATTGCCATAGTCTATGCGGCATTGGGAGACAGAGAACAGGCGTTTGAATGGCTTGAGAGAGTTTACGCAGACAAGTCTTATTACGTCGTGTGGCTGAAAGTTGATCCGATTTGGGATTCGTTTCGCGCCGAAGCCCGCTTTCAAGACCTCTTGCGACGAGTCGGCTTGTCGCAGTGATTTGCGCTTCGTTACTTAAGATTGCCGGTAAATTAAATCGCTGCTGCGCCGGAAGCGAGCATATGGCTCAGCAAACCAATGAGCAGAAGTACGAAAACCATCAGGCGGATGGCGCGCTTGGATGTCAGTAACATGGATACACCTCTTTACGGTCGCGTGAAGGTAAAAGGTTGAGAAAGCAAGCCATTGGCGTTTCGCACCTGTAGCTGGACGGTCTGTCCGCGCTCGATCCTCTTCAATGCCTTCTTGCTTTTCAGAGTTTCGCGTGTGGTCGGAGGGTCTGTTTTTACCTCTTTGCCATTCACCAAGAGAACCGCGCCGTCGTCAAAGCCATAGCCGCCGCCGCCGAAAAACGAAAAGCTAGAGATTACTAATTGGTTGTTGACAACCGTCACCTGTAGAATGCGCGGGGTCAGCAGGAAATTGAAGCCTTGCTCCAAAATTCCTGCCTGACCGTCGGGATTCATTACGATAATGCTGGTGCGTCCTCCGGAAGCCCCTCGCGCTGTGGTTTGAATGGTATTTGCATCTAAAACCACAGTCTCTTGAGTCAGCAGGCCGCCTATGCTAACGGTTGCGCCGGGCAAAAAAATTGCGCCTTTTATGGTGATTCGTGTCTGTCCCACGGCCACGCCTGAACCCGGTGTCACGCTCAGAACAACAGGGGCAGGATGCGCCAGCGGCAAGTCAGCGATTCTGGTAATGAAGGAGCTGGGAGAGCCGACAAATGGTTGCACAGGTGAAATCTGCGGGAATTGGTCCGAATCAGTTGTTCCGACGATATAGACTCTGCCGTTTTTGTCTGTCGCCACGCCGGTTCCCTGACTGGAACGATTACCGCCAAGATAAGTGGAATAGACCGCCGCGCCTGTTGCATTGAGCTTGGTGACAAAGGCCGAAGAGCCAGAGATAGATTTCGGTTGAATCGAGTTGTGGGTCGGAAAATTGGTAGAACTTGTGGAGCCGGTTGCGCTGGCGTTGCCGAAATCATCTACTGCTATGCTTGAGACGGTATCAAAGAGGTTGCCTCCAAGATATGTGCAATACGCTAATGCCGATGTCTGCAAGTTGATTTTCATTACAAAACCATCGGTATCGAAACGCTGTGTGCCTGCATAAAGCGTGGCGGGATTCTTTGGATCTATTGACAGAGTCCGGACATTTATCATACCAATCGGCGCGCCGGTATCTGTCCAGGTCTTTCCTCCATCTGAGCTTTTGAATGCACTACCAGAAGAGACGGCAAACAAACTGTTTGCGGCAACCAGTATTTGCTCAAAACCCGTTAAGGTGTTGTCAATCAAATTCCAACTCATGCCGCTGTCTGT
>JANMSG010000069.1:0-3926 GCA_031389065.1 Acidobacteriota bacterium
GCCGAGACACGATTCTTGAGGGTATTGGCGTTGCGCTGATGCGCCTCGAATTCCACGCGAGTCAGCGAGGCTTTCTTGCGCAACTCGACGTGCTTTTTATCGAAGGCGGTCAGGTCATCTACAAAGCTATCCAAAATTCGACCCTCCGAACTCAAATCCGCAACTATCGAAGCGCGTGAAGCCGCTTGTACGTTTGCTGCCAAATGTATGCCCTGAAATAAAACCAAGGCTATAAGGGTTAGCGTCATAATCACTCTGCGTCTATTGTATTTTTCAGTCTTCATAATGTTGTCTCCTTGCAATTGAAAATCTCCGATTCGCCAACCTCGTCTCGCCAAAAAGCCGGACGGCGACGAATTTCGGAACGCGTTAAGGGGTGTCTCAAACTCACAGGTCGCCTTTCTGACCGCCACTGCAATGTGCGTTAGCGGTCAGTACCAGCGAGGCTTTATTTGCCTGTAAGTTTGAGACGCAGCCGTATCGCTTCAAACTTCAGTCTTGACTACAAATTCAGGAATGATTGACCAAAGGGTTTGAGCGTGATCGAAGCCGTGACGGTCGCTTCAACTTTATCAATGCCTGCAATGCTTCTGAACTTGGCGATAGCGCGGCGCTCGCCTCCGCCGACGTTGATAATTTCTTTGCCTAAGAGATTGCCGCCGAGATTGCGTTTTGCTCTGACTTCAACATTGAAGGATTGGGCTTGCAAGCAGGTATCAGGGCTGCCGAATTCCCAGGTAACTTCAAAATCGCTTCTGCCAAGACTCCTGACTTTGACATTCTTGACATAGGAAAAATCGCACACCCCAAAGGCTGGCGCAGGAGCTGTCGCTATAGCGGTTTCGGGATTGGCTTTTACAACTGCCATTTCGCCTTTGTGAAGACCACTCAAAGCGAAAGCTGCGGTCAATACGAATAGTAACGTTGCGTACATGATTTTACGTGTCATTGTTTTTCTCCTTGAAATATATGGTTATGGGTTTTAGGAAGGAGTCTTTTCACCTTCCTGTTGCTTTGCTGTATCTTTAATTTACAAAACCCAGAAGCTGGGCTTGGCTAGGAAAAGACCGATTAAAAATTGCCCTGTTTTATTGCCGTTTCTGAGAAATTGGCAGTTATGTTTGCCTTGAAACTCCTAAGCCCTGCGCCCGGTCTTCCAGTAGAAAGGTGCTGAGTAGGAACTTCAAATCTAGCTTTGCGGTCGCTGCCGTTGGCTGTGGTCTTGAATCTTTCGCTGCCGCCGTCAGCATAAGTTACCTCTACAACCAACTCGAATGACTTGATTGATAAATTCGGTTGAGCCGTCACCGACCAGCCGACCTGAATGATTGACTTGCTGTCGTTGCCTGCTGATAAGCCGACATTTTTTACATCGGTTATGTCAACCACAGAAGCCACTGCCAGAGACCGCGCCGGTGTCTTTGCGGTCATGATGAAAAAGAGCGAAAGGGCTAGGAGCATCGCCATTTTTGAGCTACTCTTGATGTCGCATTTCATATCAATCTTCATAACTTGCCTCTTTCTTTTTTCGAGCTTTTGAAGCCCTGTGTTTTCTCGACGTCGCGAAATATACCGGGTTTAATTTTTCAGCAGCGTGTCATTTTCTGAATTCCGAAAATGACACGCTAGAATTTGCCATCGGTGATATTCTTGGGTTGAAAGCCCGCTATGGCTTCTGCACACGGAAGCCATAGGTGACTGTTTAGTTTTCAGAGGAGAAGCTTCGGTACGGTTACTTTACAAAACGCGGGCTGCCTATTTTTACTTTGCAACACGGCTTTGAACGGATTTAGAACGCTATGGATAGAAATGTATTAAACGATGAATGGGTAAACAGAGCGTATCAACTTGCCTACTTCATACACGGCGACAAAATCACCGCGACGCAGATTGTCACAAGCGCCGTGGCTTTGCTAGAAGTTGCCGCCACGGCTCAAGACAAACGACTGTATTACACGCCGACAGGTCGAACGCTGGCGCGCAAGGCAAGAACGAAAGTCTCTATGAGCGAGGTTCATCTCCTGCAACGCCTGATTTATATAGAGTCGGAGCCTTATGAAAAAAACAGAGAACAAACGGATGCTTTGTTGGACGAGGAAGACATGATTACTCATTTCATAAAACACCTGGTGAAAATCACTGTGAAGCGCAACTCCTTCTACGTCGCCTTGGGCTTGAGCCGTTTGCTGCACAACTACTCCACCGCCGAAACTCAGGAGATATACAATGTCGTCGTGCAAGACCCTGAGCGCGTCAAAGACGATTACTATTATCGTTCGAGAAAGGCACAACTGATGCGCGAGTTGAAAGCCCGGTTTACGGATTTCTTGCAATGCGTGAAGGGACATCGCGGCGAAGAGAAGTTTCAAGCGATGGATTCAGCCGATTCATTCGCAGAATATGTGAAAGATTGTTTGCGCATGTTTACCCCTTGGGCAACGCCTTGTCTGATGCCAGCGCAGTTTGATGGCTTCAATGATATGCTTGGTCATCTTTCATTTAAAGATGCAGACCCCGATGAAGAGCACCGGATTGAAGTCAATCGCTTGCATACACTGTTGCACGCTGAGTGTTTTTCCCGTTTGATAAAAGGTATTGGGTATGATTCGCCGGAGTTGAAATTGCAAATCCCGCAATTCTTCATCGCCAAACAAAATCAAGGAGGCCCCAGATCGGGAAGAAGAAATGCCATGACTTTGAATGAAGACGAATTAGAAGGTATCAGAGAAAACCTCGAATCTCAGTCGGCGCGTCGCAAACACGCTGCTGCCGGATTATTCCGCGTAATGGTGGACGGAGAAGAGCGCGCGCGCTTTGATATTAAAGAGATAAGCAAGGTTCAATTTGAGATTGAAGAAGGCGCAGAGATGATTGAAGTTCGCGCCAGTGATGAGAAAGGCGAATTGCTTCTCGCCGCGCATTTTCTTGAATTCGATGATGACCCATCAAAGAGTCAGCCTTTCGATACCTCTATCGTTTTAGAAGCCGGGCAAAAGGTTTCGTTTTCCGTGAAGCCTTTTAAGAATTCCATAGGTGAGATGGACGGCGCCCTGGTTGATGTGGCGTACAAAGAGACCTCAAGGATGAGAGCCGCTTCGTTGTTTTTTCAACAACTGAGAACTCGCGCCACGCAAAGTTTATCTTCGCCGAAGTGGCTGGATGCTGGCGCAATGAAGCCGATTCTAGCGACGCTGCTTCTTGCTTTGTGCGCCGCTTTAGTCTTTTTCTATTTCCAATCAACGAAGAAAGCGCCTGAAAGTGAAGCCAGACACGATGTCCCAATTGATGTTCCCCAGGAACAGAAGGACAAAGAGAATACGCCTCAACCGCTGCCTGATTCAAAAGGACCTGCGCCGAAAATAGCAGGAAAAGAAAAACCGAAGAATCAGGAACCCAAGAAAGATATGTCACCAGGACAACGCCAATTTGCTGTTATTCCTGAACGCAATGGCGAACCAACACATCCCAATGACCCCATCACAGATGGCGGCCGTCGAGGCGATCCACCACCTGTCATCGGTGTACCGCTTGTTGCAGTGAAACGCATAGCGGTCGCGGCATACGGCGAGGAAAGCTTGAATCCGCAAATTGGTGATGCGCTCGTCCAGGCTCTGCAAGCGACAGGCAGATTCGAAATTGTGCAAAGCGATGCGGATGCGGTTTTGAAAATTTCGACAAAACGAGAAAGCCTTTTGCCGTCCGACAATTTAGCCAGCGCAACTATCATCGTCAGGCTTGTGAATGCGAAAGGTAAAGTCGTTTGGCCTGCGACAGGCATAGCCGCAATCTATCAAGGCAACGTCAACGAAATCGCCGCCAGGATCGCCGCGAACCTCTTGAGCGAAGTTCAAAAAGTAGAGCGCAGAAAATAGAAGAAGAATGGCGAAGATAGAGTTGTGAAGTTTGGAGTTCCGCCTTCAGGCGGC
>JANMSG010000075.1:0-16905 GCA_031389065.1 Acidobacteriota bacterium
CTCATCACTTGGAGTTATTTTGACTAATATCAATGCGGGTGTAATGAATGATATTTTCTACAATCCAGGTGCAGGACTCATATCCACAACACATCCATTGAAAAGTTATTCAGACCCATTTGGAGTTCACTGTGGTCACAACGGTGCTGTGTTTCGCGGACTGATTCGCAGTATTGGAATCGATGGGCAGTTAATGATCTACTGGGGAGGGCAAACATCAAATCAAATCAGAACATATATTTGGACTAGCCAAAATATTTCTGTCAGCCTGCAGATGCAAGCCTCTGCATTTCTCGACCCTAATGAACCTCGGGCAAATCCTCATTTTTCCTACCATGTCTTGGTAAATGCCAATGGTACGCTATATGACCCGAGTTATGGAATCCCTCGCCCTTCTATCCCAGTCTTGGAAACAGCATTTGGGAATACTCCCTTGCAATCAAGTACAAGTTTCCCATCTCAACCCGATTTAGTGACGAACTGGCCTTGTAGTCACTAAAAAATAAGGAGATCTGCATGAAAATATTTTTGACAGGTATCGCTTTAATTTTTGCTTTATCTTTAGCCGCAACTCAGGCTCAGGATAGGCTGTCATTTATGAGCAAGGTAGATGCTTACTTCCAGAATAAACATCCCGATTGGATACCAGACCATAAGCAATCCGTTAGAACGGATACGGAATATATCTGGAAAGCAGGAAAGGATATGTGGCAGTTTGTAGTCGGATATCCCGAAACTGAAGAGCAGGCTAAGAAGGAGTATTGGAATCACATAAGAGGTTTTCCTTCAGGCTATCATAATGATGGATTAAGAGGAATAGGCGATGAAGCAGTCCTCATCGGAGATCGTAACAGACCATGTACGATCGTCTTCAGGAAGTCTAATGTAGTGGTGCTCATTAAGGCACCTTCATTTGCAATGGGTGAGGCTCTTGCTAAAGAAATTGCCGGGCTGGTACCGAATAAGTAACGGTAGAGTGCCACCCTGCCTTACCAAGCTCATAGAGCACGCGTGGCGCTACTTGAAGATGGCAGAAATAAAATCGCCTGTAGATTGTGCTTGAGAGAATCCCCTCCTCAAGCACAATCACATTTTCAATTCCTGGCGAAGCGTGAGGTGAATATGAAAAAGATTTTGACAGTAATCATTTTAATATTGGCACTCTCTTGCGTCGCATCCAAGGCTCAAGATGCCCAGTCATTGATAGACAAAGTGGATGATAATTTCAAAAACAGACATCCTGATTGGAGGCTTCACAGTAAGCAAGTCGTTGGCACCAATACAGAATATACGTGGCGTATTGGAAAGAATATGTTGCAGTGTTCAGTCGGGTATATGGACTCTGAACAGAGTGCAAAGAGAGAGTATGAGAATCAAATGCGGGGCTATCCCGTGGGTCCTACCGCAAAGCTAACCGATCTGGGCGATGAAGCAGTCATCTACAAAAGTAGAGTCGAAGGAGGTACGATCATCTTTAGAAAATCTAATGTGGTGGTGGTATTAGTTCAAGGGCCACTGGCTGTAAGCGAAGGTCTAGCCAAAGAAATCGCCGGGCTGATACCGAATAAGTAAGAGTGCCATCATGCCTTACCAAGCTCACGCGGCAGGTATGGCGCTACTTGAAGAAGACAGAAGTAAATCGCTTTCAGATTGTGCTTGCGAATAGGATTGTCTCAAGCACAATCGCATTTTCAATTAATTGTGAGGAACTTACCGTAAGTGATTCAATAACTCGCGCACTTCGGCGAAAATTTCAACATCGTTTTCGGCATTCAAATTAACTTTCATCACGCCCGCAGGCGTAAACGTAGCGTCGCCGCTTGATACCATCGCGATCAATTTTTCCGCGTCAATCTTTGCCTTCTCGGAAAACTTCACGGCTAAGCGTTCGCCTTCGCGGTCAATAGAAACAACCGCCAGGCGCGAGGCTTCACGGCGCAATCTTGCATACTCGAACAAATTTTCAACCGACTCAGGAATGGTGCCGTAACGGTCGGCAATTTCGGCGTGAATATCCGCCAACTCCTCTTCGCTTTCGGCAGACGAGATGCGTTTGTAAGTCCTCAATCGCTGGCTCATATCGTAGATGAAATCTTCAGGGATGCGAATATCCACGCCGAGATTGATCGCCGTAGAAGTTTCGTCTTCAATCGGCTGACCTTTCAATTCGCGCACCGTGCGTTCGAGCATCTGGGTGTATAAATCGAAACCAATCGCGTCAATGTGTCCCGATTGCTGACCGCCTAAAAGATTCCCCGCGCCGCGCAATTCCAAATCTAAAGCTGCTATGCGGAAGCCCGCACCTAAATCCGAAAACTCGCGAATCGCCGCAAGTCTTCTGCGCGCAATATCGGTCAGCCCTTCTTCCGTAGGAATCAACAGATAAGCGTAGGCGCGACGATTCGAGCGTCCGACGCGCCCGCGTAATTGATAGAGCTGAGACAAACCGTAGTTGTCTGCGCGATTGATGATGATGGTGTTGGCAAGCGGAATGTCTATGCCGTTTTCAATAATCGTCGTTGCCACCAGCACATCCAGTTCGTGACGTATGAATTTCATCAACACGTCTTCCAAATCTTTTTCGCCCATCTGCCCGTGACCTACGCCTATGCGCGCTTCCGGGACAAGACGAGTCAACAACTCGGCAATCGTGTAAATCGTCTCGACGCGATTGTGAACAAAGAAGGCTTGCCCGCTTCGTTGCAGTTCCAATTCAACGGCGCTGCGAATAACAGTTTCTGAAAACTGTACGACGTGAGTTTGAATGGCAAGGCGATCTCGCGGCGGCGTTTCAATCACAGACATATCGCGCAACCCCGCAAGCGACATATTCAAGGTGCGCGGAATCGGCGTTGCCGACATCGCCAGCACATCCACTTTCTTTCGCATCTGTTTGATGCGCTCTTTGTGAGCTACGCCAAAGCGTTGTTCTTCATCAACGATGAGCAAGCCCAAGTCTTTGAACTTGACGTCTTTCGACAACAGCCTGTGCGTGCCTATGACAATATCCACGCCGCCCGCTTCCAGGGATTGCAGCGTAACTTTCTGCTCTTTCGTGGTTCTAAAACGCGACAACATATCTATGCGAACCGGAAAGGCTGCGAAGCGCTTTTGAAAAGTTTTGAAATGCTGGAAAGCCAGCACGGTTGTAGGAGCCAGCACGGCGACCTGTTTATTTTCCATCACCGCCTTGAAAGCGGCTCTCATAGCCACTTCCGTCTTGCCGTAGCCAACATCGCCGACGATCAAACGGTCTGCGGGCTGGGCATTTTCCATATCGGCTTTGACGTCTTCGATGGCTGCTTCTTGATCGGGCGTCAGTTGATACTCAAACGCATCTTCAAACTCTTGCTGCCAGGGCAAGTCCGCGCCATAGGCGTGACCACCTACGAGTTTGCGTTCCGCATAAAGCTTTAACAATTCCTCAGCCATATCGCGCATGGCGCGTTTGACTCGCGCTTTGGCTTTTTGCCAGCCCAGGCCGCCGAGTTTGTCGAGATGCGGCTTATGCCCTTCGCCAGCCGAAAACCGTTGAACCAGATCGAGTCGTTCAACAGGGACATAGAGCCTGGCACCTTCGGCAAACGTCAACAGCATAAACTCGCGGGCACCAGTTGAAGCGCGTTGAATGCCTGCCGCCGTGTTCCCCGTCGGCGCGCCAGCCGTGGCGATTTGTTGAAGTCCTTGAAACTGACCGATGCCGTGATCAACGTGGACGACATAATCGCCGACTTTCAAATCGCCCAGATCAGAAAGAAATGCTGAAGCCTTGCGTTGTTTGCGCGCTTGTTTCGGAACGCGTTGTTGAACGGTGCGCTCTACATTGCCAAAGACATCGCTTTCGGTCAGCACAGTCAAATTGGCTGCCGGAAGCGAAAATCCATTTGCCGTTTTCCCAGCCGTGACCACGCGATTACTCAATAAAGACGGGCTGCTTTGCGATTGCGGGTTGAGCGTTGAAAGAAGTTGCGCTGTGACTTCATACTCGCTGAGCATTTCAACAACGCGCTCTGCAAGCCCAAAACTCGGCATCACAAAAAGGGTTGTCAGCCGGTTCAAATCGTCTTTCAGATCCCGCGCCAATTCCTGCACACGCCCGTAATAGCGACGCGGCGATTGCGAGATGATTGATACATCCGGCGTCGCTTCGGTGATGGGAAATAAAAAGAGATGGCGTTGAGGTTGTGTTCCTCGTCGCAAAATTTCATCGAGTTGAGAACCGCTCTCTGAATGCGAAGCCTCTGCACCGAAATCCGATTGGGGGTCGCTGTCGGCATCTAAACGAAGCGAATTATTTTCTAAACTTTCAGATTCGTTTTGCTCACCTTCGGTTTGTGAGGGCTCGCTTCCCATTGCCTCTTGTCTACTGCCTGCTACCTCTTCGGATGACTTCTGACTCCTGACTCCTGAGTCCTGACTTCTGATTTCTGACACTATGTTTTTAACTTCAGACTCAAGGCTCGCGCCAGTTATGCGGAATTGCTCGTCCGTGGTTGCCGCGGCGCGGCCCAGTAAACGAAATTCGATGCGCGTTGCGGAAGCGAATTTTTCGCGCAACTCTTCGACGGTCAAAAACAATCTGTCTGGTGAAAGCACCAAATCGCCCGCGTCATCGGCTTGCGCGAATCGTTCGCTCAGGTGCAGGTAAAAATCGGCGGCGCGTTTTTCAATCTCAACAGGTTCGTCAAAAATGAGCAGGGCATCTTTAAAATAATCGAATGCGGATGCTTCGAGCGTTCGTATGAGCGGCAACAAATATTCCCACCCTTCAAATGCTTCACCGCGCTCGGCATGCGCCAGACGGGCGCGTAAATCTCTGCGGTAGCGATCATCATCCCAGTGTTTGCGCGCCGCTTCTGCCCATTGCATAAACTCTTCGCGGCGAACGGACAACTCCCGCATGGGCACCAGACTTGATTCAATGACTTTGCCTATCGAGCGTTGCGTGTCGGCATCAAACTCGCGTATGGATTCAACCGTGTCGCCAAAAAATTCTATGCGATGCGGGGCGTCATGTGCCGGAGAAAAGACATCAAGAATGCCGCCACGCAGACTGAATTCGCCAACCGCGCCGACAGGCTCTTGCCGCACGTAGCCGCTTGAAATTAATAAATCAACAATCAATTCGGGCGGCATATCTTCGCCAGTTTTCAAAGAGATGCTCGAAGATTTCAGTAAACCGGGGGAAATGGTGCGTTCCGCCACGGCATCAATCGAAGTTAGAAGTATGCGAGCTTCTCCGGCAGCAGCGCGATGCAGCGCCAGTGTGCGCTGTTCGAGGACTTCTGCGTGAGGCGAGGTGCCGTCATAAGGGTCTGTTTCAAGTGCCGGGATATTTAAAACTTTTCCTTCGCTTGCGTCGAGTCCATTCAACGCGCAATAGAAAAAATCAACGTCGGGTTGTGCGTCTTCAGTTTCTCTGTTTGAGCGCGTGATAAAGACAACGCGGCGGCGGAACTTTTTTTCAATCGCCGCAATGACCAACGCGCGCGCACTGCCTGCAAGCCCGGACACCACAATGGCGCTTTGTCTTTGGTCAAGTTCATGGGCTACTTGCTTGAGCGCCTCGCTTTCAAGCAGGGGGTTGAAGAGCTCTTCGTAATAAGTTTTCGTAGCGGCGTTGACAGGCATAATTGATTTGAGATTGTAGCAAGCGGCGGAGGTGCGAAGCAAAAAGAAAGTCTTTTTCTGCGCAACAGAAAATCATCGTGTTGCCAATACAAAAGCGCGTTTGTTACTATCAAAACAAGCTGTTAATCACAGCGAATGCTCCCGTGCCGAAATCGGAGGACAATCCATGAAATTCACTCCTCGCGTCCTGATTCTTTCAGTCATTATATCTGTATTCATTTTCATGGCGGCTTACGCGGCAGATTTGAGCGCGGGCGAGGCACGCAAGCAGATTGCCGCCGCTTTAGGTTTCGATAACGTCAATAATATTCATATCAAAAATATCAGTTCAGGAATCGGCGGACAGGCGCTTGTCGAAGCTACGGTTGATGCGGCGTTTCGTCTGGAGCAAGACAAGCAAGGCAATTGGAAAGCCGTAGAGGTTCGCACGAGTGACAGGCGTTGGGAATCTCTTGAGTTGATTGAAAGAGCGATTCGCAAAGAGAAAATTTTAAGAACCACTGCGGATTTGCGAACCATAGCGACCGCCCTTGAGTCGTATCGCCGCGAAAAAGGAAGTTATGTTGCGGCGCAAACGAATGTGAAATTGATTGATAACCTTTCGCCCAATTATTTGCTGCAAATCATCAGGATAGATGCCTGGTCGCAGGAGTTTGAATATAAAGGAACGGCGACAACTTATCGCCTGGCAAGTATTGGTCCCGATGGCAAGCCAAACACAGGGGATGAAATCGTTATCGAAAACGGGCAGGTCGTCAAAGGTGAAAGCGAGTGATATTCAATTCTGAACAGGCGCAAGTTTCAGCCCTAGCCAATCGCGTGACGGTGGCGCAGCGCTCGGCTTCGATGATTGCTCTTGCCATAGGTTTCAGCATAGGAATTTACATGGCGATTGGTTTGATGATCTTGAGTATGTCGAAGCAAACGGTTGCTTCATCAAACAATGAAATGCAATTTCTTATCGCCGCAGGTCTGCTGGCTTTTGCTTCGATCGCTTATCGTCGAGCGCAATTCGGGCGCGTCCGCCTGGAAGTGCTCGCCACGCTTCGCGGCATTGAAGGACTGATTAAACATTTCGCGCAGACGACGATTATCTCCGTAGCGATTGCCGAAATCATCGGTTTGTTAGGCTTGGTGATTGTGTTTTTTGGCGGTACCCAGCGCGATGTGTTGATACTGGGAATTGTAGGTATGGCAGTTGTTTTTTCCAATTACCCGCGCCGCGAAGCCTGGTTGAAAACGGCGCAATATTTTGAATCGAATTTGTATAAAGACGAAACCGAAACAAATCATGCTTGATTGAGTTTAATATTGATAGCTTGTGCCTTGGCGCAGGCTCTTGAAAATCCGTGCCCAGAACAAGAAAGGAAGTAATCTCTTGATAAAGAATAAAATCATGATAACTGGCGTGGCAGCCGCTTTTGTGCTGTCTGCTATACCGCAAAACTCCATAAACGCGCAGAATTTGCCTGGCTTAAAAGCCATGACGGTCTTGGCGCAGCAAACGGCTCCGCCACCTGCACAAGATAACAAGTCCGAAAATCGCACGAAAGCCTTAAAGAAATATCTGGAAGCGCAAGGCTTTGAGCAAACAGGGAATTTTTCGGCTGCGGTTGCCGCGTACAAAGAAGCCATCGTGCTGGATCCGAATTCGGCAGAGCTTCGCGTCGCCTTTGGCTCGCTCTACTTGAAAAACCGCAACGTCATAGATGCGGAATCGCAAGCCCGCGAAGCCATGAAAGTCGAGCCGACCAATCTCGAAGGGCGCAAATTGCTGGTCAAGATTTACATCGCGCAATCCTTCGTCGGCAATACTTTCGATAAAGAGAAGGCGCGCGCTGCCGTCAAAGAGTTGGAAGAGATTGCCAAGGCAGACCCGAGCGCAAAGATCGAACTTGGCGAAAAACCGATTCCTGTGCTTGGCGTGATTGGCGATTTGTACTGGTCGCTTGATGAGAAAGAGAAAGCCATTGAGGCCTTCAAAAAAGTTTCTGAAGGCGACGCGACTGCCGATACCGCGCACATGCAACTGGCGCAGATGTATTTTCAGAAAAACAAATTCCGCGAAGCCGCAGTTGCTGCCCGCAAAGCCTATGAAATCAACCCGAAATCAACGCAATACGCTGGGCTGTTGGCGAAATCGCTCCTGCGTTTAGGTCGCACCCAAGAGGCTCTTGACATTTACAAGAAAGCTTTAAACGTCAAAGATGCTGACAAGGATAAAGACAAAATTGAGGAGGGTGACAGCGATATTCTCAAATCAGCGATGGGACTTTCGCCGCTGACTTTCGATTATGCAGATGCCTTAGTCTTTGCAGGAAAGTATGACGAAGCGATCAAACAGGTCGAGCCTATTTTGAAAATCGCTCGCAAAGACAGCCCGATTTATCTGGCGGGAATCCGCATCAAAGTTGACGCGCTACGTCGTTCAGGGAAACGCGAAGATGCTGCAAAGACTTTGGAAGATTCGCTCAAAGGGCAAGATGTGTCCGAAAGTTTACCGGTGTTGTATTCGCTGGCGGAAACCTATGAGGAGATGCAGAAATTCGACAAGGCGGTTGAGACCTACGAAGAAGCTCTGGGCGCAATCGTCAATCCCGATGGCAGCATTGGCAATCGGGAAGAAGACAAGCAAAACGCCGGCGCCGTGCTTACCCGCATAGGGCTTGCGTACAGAACCGCAGGCAAACGCGACAAAGCGATTGAAACCTTCGAGCGCATGCGAAAAGTGCTAGGCGCCGATAGCCCGCGCGCTGACCAACTCATCATAGATACCTTACTCAACGAAGGAAAAAATAAAGAGGCGTATGATGCGGCGACCGCTGCTGTGACGCGCTTTCCTACCGAGCGTTCATTCAAAATCACACGCGCCCAGGCAGCCGGACGATTGGGGAATACGGCAGACGTGGAAACATCTTTGCGCCCGTTGCTCAAAAATACTGATGAGGACGCGGATGTTTATCTGGCTTGGGCAAGCATTCAGTTGGAAGCGAATCAATTGAAGCAAGCCGAAGAAAGCGCCCGCAAAGCAAGCACTCTGGAGCCCAACGACATCGGCCCGCTCATTACCCTTTCGTTGATTCAAGAACGACAGGACAAATTCAAAGATGCCGAAGCGAGTTTGAGAAAAGCTCTTGAAATAGACCCGGAAAACGCCACTGTGTTGAACAATCTAGGCTATTACCTTGCCGAACGCGGAGAGCGTTTGCCGGAAGCCATCTCGCTGATACAACGCGCCGTCAACATTGAGCCAACCAATGGATCGTTTATGGATTCATTAGGCTGGGTTTACTTCAGGCAAGGCAAGATTCCCGAAGCGCAAAAATATTTAGAACAAGCGGTGATTTATTCCTCACGCTCGGCAACCATTCACGACCACCTCGGCGACCTTTACAAAAAACAGGGACAGACGGACAAAGCGCGCGCGAAATGGGAAGAAGCGTTGAAACTTGCAACCGAACCGGAAGAGATCAAAAGGATTAAAGAGAAGCTCGGCAAGAAATAAGGGAGTTTTCAGTTGTTGGAAGGCAAAGAAAAAAACTCTTGATTCCTACGGCTGAAAACTGAAAACTATAGACTGAAAACAGGCGATTGTATTTATGAAAAAAGCTCCAAGCATTCGTGCACTAGCCTTTGCAATATTGTTTAGCCTTTGCCCTGTATTTGTGGAACGGATTTACTCGCAAAACACCACGGTTGCAGGGCGCAGTCGAGATAATCGCGAGGGCGATGAGCGTTCCAAACGGCACGTTCCGTATATGGACGATTCGGGACCACGAAAAACCGACCGCCCACTTTACGAAGTTGAACAACTCGAACAACAATGCTTAGATCAGATCAACCGTCAACGCGAAGCGCGAGGCATTCAGCCGCTTAAATTTTCTCAAGAATTGTTGCCACTGGCGCGACATTACAGTTGGCGAATGGCGGAAGAAAAATTCTTCTCGCACACAGATCCCGAAGGCGCAACGGTCAAAGAACGGGTCAGCGAATACGGCATCCGCTGGCAAATACTTGGCGAAAATCTGGCGTACTCAAACGGCTACGTCAATCCGGTTGCTGCCAGTCTCCATGGGTGGATGGACAGTCCCGGGCATCGAAAAAACATTCTCGATTCTGCGTATAACTACACAGCCATAGGCGTTTGGATCAGTGAAAACGGCACGGTTTACTTCACGGAAATCTTTATGAAGAAGTAGAATCGCTACTCACGCCAGAGCCGTCTTTTATCGAAAAAAAATCGTCGCGGGAAGGCTTGTAGCCGATGAAAAAACGCATCGCCACCGTATTATCTATTTTTGTGTTGATGCTCGCCTGTGTATTGCCCGCTGCAACAAGCGCGGTGCAAAATGAAAAAGCTAAAGAAACGCCTGTTCAAAAAACTCTTACACGAAACGACAAACAGCCAGGCAGAAATCAAAGTCAATCCGTTACGCCGCAACAGACTCCACAGCCTCTGTATGATTTGACCCAAACGCCTGCAAACTACCTGCTGCGCGACCTGGAATTTTTCGAGCGCTACTGTTTCGATGAAGTGAATCGTCAAAGGCAGGCGCAAAACCTTGTGCCGTTAATTTTTTCGCAAGAGTTATTGCCCGTCGCGCGCCAGTACAGCCGTAGACTGGCGGAAGAAAAATTCTTTTCTCACACAGACCCGGAAGATCGCACAATCAGAGATCGCGTGCGTGAAGCAGGAATAAAATTTTTCGCGCTTGGCGAAAATCTTTCGCGAGCCAGCGGCTATCTAGACCCTGTGCCGGATGTTGTGCAACACTGGATGCAAAGTCCCGGGCATCGCGCCAACATTCTCACCGCAGAATTCAAATACGCAGCCGTAGGCATTTGGGTCAAAGATAAAGCATTCTTTTTCACAGAAATATTTCTGACAATATAGTCTTCTGTCTGTCACCCCTTACTCTTGGTTTTTTATTCCTTGTCCTTTTAAATTTGTGCTTGGTTGATTACACTTGTGAGTCAAACTTGAGACAGGCGAACGAGCAACCAACAATGACAATCAGAGTTAAATCTTATGCAAAGATAAACTTCGTGCTAGATGTTTTATACAAGCGCGAAGATGGCTTTCACGAACTCCGTACGATTTATCAAACCATTTCGCTGCACGACAAACTGACGATCAGCAAAACCGATGGTGCCATTGAAATTGTTTGTAACGATGCGCGAGTGCCTTGCGATGAAACGAATCTGGTTTACCAAGCCGCCGCAAAATTGCGTCAGGCAGGAGGCGTGAAATTTGGCGCGCATATTGAAATTGACAAGAGGATTCCGGTTGCCGCAGGGATGGGCGGCGGATCATCGAATGCGGCGGTTACTTTGATGGGGCTTGAAAAATTGTGGCAATTGAGAATTGACGAGCGCGAAATGTTCGACCTTGCCGCAAGCTTAGGCTCGGATGTGCCGCTTTTTCTAATCGGCGGGACGCTTCTGGGCGTAGGTCGCGGCGAAGAAGTTTACCCTATCGAAGAGGTCGAATGCGCCAACTTATTATTGGTCAATCCGAGGGTCGCTGTGTCAACGGCTGCCGCCTATTCAAGCCTTCGGCGGTTGACAAGGGAGGCATCGCCCCGTAAGATACCCTTTGCTTTTTTTGCCGTCAAAGGCATCAGAGAACTCCCGCTTGTGGCAAGAAACGACTTTGAAGAAGTTGTCCTGGTCACGCACCCCGAAATAGCGGCAGTCAAAGAGAAGCTTCACCGCTTCGGCGCGAAGCATGCTCTGATGTCTGGCAGCGGTTCAACGGTTTTTGCGGTCTTTGACAACTTGGAAACGAGCGAGCAAGCGCAACAAGAAATGCGCGCCTTCGGCTATTGGGCAGAACAGGCGCGCACCATTGATCGGAAAGAGTATCAACATACGATCTTCGAGTAGGAAAAAACTGGAGTAGATTTACCGATTCAGTTTTGCATTGAAATCCGCAGATTACACATCAGAGCATCTATTCCGCATGAACGCGGCTAACGCATTACTAAACACCAATTGATAACCGGATGATGGGGAGTCGCCAAGTGGTAAGGCAGCGGCCTTTGGAGCCGCCATTCGGAGGTTCGAATCCTCCCTCCCCAGCCAAGATTTGGAGTAGGCAGTAGGTAGCAGGCAGATACGGATCTGAAACTGCTTACTGCTTACTGCCTACTTAATTTTAAGGGGGCCTTGTGAATACAGGAGTCTTTTCAGGTACAGCAAACCTGAAAGTCTTTTCAGGTACAGCAAATTTGCCGCTCGCTGAAGAGATTTGCCAATATCTGGAAATCAAAATAGGGCAAGCCAATACGACGCGCTTTTCTGACGGCGAATACAATTTTCAAATCCTTGAAAATGTGCGCGGCAAAGATTGCTTCCTTGTGCAACCCACCTGCCGCCCTGTGGATGCAAACATCATGGAGTTGCTCATCATGCTGGATGCCTTTCGCCGCTCTTCGGCCAAACGCATCACGGCGGTGATTCCTTACTACGGCTATTCGCGCAAAGATCGCAAAGATCGGCCGCGGGTTCCTATTTCATCGAAGCTAGTCGCAAATTTGATAACCGAAGCGGGAGCAGACCGCGTTTTGCTCTTTGATTTGCACGCCGGACAGATTCAAGGGTTCTTTGATATTCCCTCAGATCACCTGTTCGCCGCTCCTGTGCTGGTTAAATATTTTCAGGAACTGGCGCTACAGAACCTGACGGTTGTGGCACCCGACGCCGGCGGTGTTGAACGCGCCCGCGCTTATGGCAAGCGCTTGGGAGCCGAACTCGCCATCATTGATAAACGCCGCGACTACGACAAACTTGGCGAAGTGGAAGTTTTGCACGTCGTTGGTGAAGTCGAAGGGCGAACGGCTTTAATCGTTGACGATATGATTGACACAGCCGGTACGCTGGTGAAAGCCGCTGAAGCGTTGAAACGCAGCGGCGCTGAAACCGTTTACGCGACGGCGACTCACGCGGTCTTTTCTGATCCGGCGCTTGATAGAATCGAAGCGTCGCCGATTAAAGAAGTAGTCGTGACGAATACGATACCGACGGACACAGTTTCCCGCTCATCGAAAGTCATCTGTATGAGCGTGGCAGGACTTTTAGCACAGGCGATTCTGTCTATTCACGACGAGACGTCTGTGAGCAAGTTGTTTATTTAATTTTGTGACGAACGAGAAGCGATTGTTTGCAGAAAGGATTCTGCTGCGTTTCTTAATTTTAGCTCGTCGATGATTTGAGGAGTTGTTAAAAAATGATTACAGATATAACACTAAATGCAAGTGCGCGTGAGGGAATCGGCAAAGGCTTTGCGCGTCGCCTGAGAGCCAAAGGAATGATTCCCATAGCTGTTTATGGCGAAGGGCTGGACCCGATTGCCGCCGCCGTTAATCTCAAAGAGATTGCCCAGATATTACGCTCGGAGACCGGACACAATAGCATCTTTAGCCTGGTGATTGGCGATGGCGCACCTTCAACCGTGATCATCAAAGATTGGTATGTTGATCCCGTTAAAGGCAAGCTTTTACACGCCGACCTGATGCGTTTGTCGCTCACAGAAAAAAGGCGAGTTCGGGTAAGCATTGAAGTGGTTGGCGAACCCATAGGCGTGAAGATGGCAGGCGGCGTTCTTGCCATAGAATTGCGCGAAGTCGAAATTGAATGCCTCCCGGCAGACATTCCCGATCACATTCAGGTTGATGTTTCAGGTTTGCAAATAGGAGATCATGTCATGGTTGCTGATCTCACCTATGATCGCACGAAAATCACCATGCTGGTGGACGAACATCAAATCGTCGCCGGCGTCCTGATGCCGCGCCTGGAGGAAGAGGTCGAAACTCCTGCTGAAGAGGAAGTCGCAGGTGGCGAGCCTGAACTCATCAAGAAGGGCAAAGGCGAGGAATAGTCTCCCGTGGTCAGCAGTCAGTAGTCGGATATCGCTCAATAGTAACCGGCTACCGGCTACCGATTACCGACTACTGATTTATGAAACTGGTTGTAGGTTTAGGTAATCCGGGTTCAAAGTACGAGATGACTCGGCACAACTTGGGTTTCATGCTCATTGACAGGCTGTTTGAAAAAGCTGCTGCTTATCGCTTTCGCGACGAAGCAAACGCGCAAGTCGCGCAGATAGATTGTGCGGGCCAGCGGGTCTTGCTTGTGAAGCCGCAGACGTTTATGAATTTGAGCGGCAATGCAGTTCGCCTTTTGCTTGATAAATATGGCGAAACTGATGCGGCGAATTTGATCGTTGCTTGCGATGATGTGGCGTTGCCGTTCGGGATGTTAAGAGTTCGAGCCCGTGGCAGTGCCGGTGGACAAAAAGGCTTGCAGTCGATTATCGAACGAATCGGCAGCCAGGATTTTCCGCGCCTCAGGTTAGGCATCAAACCAGAGCATTCGGTCAGTAATTTGCCTGACTTTGTTCTTTCGCCAATCCCTAAGCGGGACCGCAAAGAGCTTGAGCAGGTGCTTGAGCGCGCCGTAGATGCTGTGGATATGATACTCAAAGACGGCGTTGAACGCGCCATGTCGCTTTTTAACGAACGAGTGAAAGCAGATATTAGCGGTCAGAAGTCAGATGTTAGTTCATAGCCTGGAAGAGGCTATGGGAGCCGGTTTCAAGGTTCTAACATCTAATCTCTGACATCCAATATCTAGCAATGTTCTTTCTCAAGGGGTTCTACAGTTGAATCTCCTTGCTCTGATCTGAAGGTCAGGGCTAACACGAGCCGCAAGGCTCTTAAATATCCAAAAGGAGGGTATCTCTCTTATGAGAGTTTATGAAGTATTGTTTATTGTCGCGCCGAAAACAGAGGCCGCAGACATTGATTCCCTTATCACTCAATTGAGTGATGTAGCAACTAACCAGGGGGCGACGGTGACCAACGTCAATCGCATGGGTCTCCGCAGGCTCGCCTATCCAATCCAAAAATTTAACGAAGCTCATTACATTGTGCTGACCGTGGAAGGCAGCGGCGCAGAGATTGCTGAACTCGAACGCCGTATGCGCGTCGTTGATGCGATCATTCGCTATCTGACCATTCGCATAGACGAGGAGCTCAAACGCGCAGAGAAATTAAGAGCGCGCCGAGCAACTCGCGTAAGAAGTGGCGGAGGCTCGCGCTCGCGTCGTCAACCGACGAGTGAAGCGGCATATGTCGATACCAATGATGAGGAGGACGATGAATAATGAGCAGCGATAGAAGAGATGATAGAGGGCAAGGCAACCGTCGCTTTATACGAGTGAGAAAATCTTGCAAATTCTGTAGCGATAAAGTGGATTACATCGACTACAAGGACACCAAGACGATCGGTTCTTACATTCCTGAGCGCGGCAAGATTTTACCAAGACGTATTTCAGGAACCTGTTCGCCGCATCAGCGCATGCTCGCCGAAGCCGTAAAACGGGCGCGCAACGCTGCGCTTTTACCGTTCGCAACAGACTAATCCGATTTTGGATTTTAGATTTTAGATTTTAGATTTCAGGTTGTGATGCCTGCTATCGGAAATCGACAATCCAAAATCCAAAATCCAAAATTGATTGAGGATTTTACAATGGCACACATGGATGTATTACTTTGTGAAGATGTGGATAATCTAGGTCAGCGTGGGCAAGTCGTGCGGGTGCGCGCAGGCTTTGGAAGAAATTATTTATTGCCGCAAAAACTCGCGCTCAATGCCACCACAGGCAACAAAAAAATGATTGAGGAGCAGAAGCGAGTTCTTGCCAAACGCGAAGACCGCGAGCGCAAAACTGCTCAAGGCGAATCAGATAACTTAAATGGCATTGAGTTGCGCTTTGATCGTAAGGTTGGCGAACACGGCATACTTTTCGGCTCTGTCACCGCGCTCGATATTGTCGAAGCGCTCAAAGAGCGCGGCCACACCGTCGAGCGCCGCAAGATTGTTTTGAAAGAGCCAATCAAAGAAGTGGGTGACTACGACGTTGTCATTAAGTTGCATCGCGCAGTCACGCCTACTCTCAAGATACAGGTTCGCAAAGAGGGCGCAGTCGAAGCAGCGGCACCAGTTACAGAAGAATCTCCGATCGTAGAAGCGCCTCCTGTAGCCGATACTACGCCTCTGGAAGACCCGATCGCTGAGGCCAACGACGAGGCTAGCGATTCGACGGAAGCAACACAAGCCGCTGATTCCGAAGAAGCATAGACAAAAGCTCAACTTTCAGATAGAAGTAACTGTGTGAAGGATGAACGGGCAAATAGCCTTTACATCCTTCACTTCTTTTTTCTCTTGATAGCGGATCGCTCAGGCTTTCCGCCGACACTCCCACGCAGTCAAGTAGGAATCAAAGTTATGGCGCGGTCTTCTGCAAGCGACCCTTTTTTTGAAAAAGGGCTTCCCTCGAATCTTGAGGCGGAGCGCTCTATACTTGGCGCCATACTTTTAGACAACTCCGTCTGCAATCAGGCGATGGAGATGATGCGCCGCGATGATTTCTTCCTCGATTCCCACCGCCGCCTCTTCGACAAAATGATTCTGCTGAGCGAACGCGGCTCTTCGATTGACCTGGTTACGCTTTCGGAAGAATTGCGCCGGGCAAACGAATTCGAGCAAGTCGGCGGCGCTACTTATATCGCGTCCCTCATCGACGGTGTGCCGCGCACCGACACCATTGAGCCGTACGTAAAAATCGTCAAGTCAAAAGGGATTTTGCGGAAATTAATCACCGCTTCCAATCAAATCATCGCCCGCGCTTTCGATGAAGAAGACGACCCCGAAGTTATTTTAGACCAGGCAGAGCATTTGATTTTTCAAATCGCCGAAGACCGCATCAGAGCAGGTTTTCAACACATTGGCGATGTCGCACAACGCCGTCTCGAACAGATAGAGCAGATGTCTGGACGAACCGAAATGATCACCGGCGTGCCCACAGGCTTCACCGATTTCGACCAGATGACATCGGGACTTCAACGCCAGGAATTGATTATCATCGCCGCCAGACCATCAATGGGGAAAGCACAGCCGCTTGATGCCAAGGTACTTACGGAACAAGGTTGGAAGGCGATGGGGGAACTCGAACTCGGCGACGATCTGGCTTCGATTGATGGTCGTCCTTCAACTGTCATCGGCATTTACCCGCAAGGCGTAAAGCAGATTTACAGAGTTACTTTCTCAGACGGACGAACAGCAGAGTGTTGTGATGAGCATCTATGGCGAGTTCATCATCGGCAATGGGACAGCCCCAAGATACTGCCAACACACGAAGTGGCAGTCTTGCTTACACGCAAGCGGTATCAAAAGCGCTTGTGGATTGACATGTTTTCCGGCGATTTTGGA
>JANMSG010000079.1:0-8797 GCA_031389065.1 Acidobacteriota bacterium
GCCGCCTCTTTCGTCGTTGAGCACTGCCAGGATTGCCGAAGCATCAAGAACGTAAGCTTTACTCACGTTTTGACTCTGCTCTGCGTTCTTCCAACAATTCATTCACCAGCGAACGCTCTGGCTTTACCTTGCGACGGACTAAAGCCTTTGCTCTTCGCACGGCCTCTGCACGGCTTAGAATAATCAATTCTTTTCCTTTGCGAATCATCACGACTTCGTCGCCTATATCGAGATTCATCTCTTTTCTAATTGCCGATGGAATGACCAGTCGTCCGCCTTCTGTCAATTTGGTTGTTGCTTGTTCCATAAAATGGAGTATATGTCATAAGAATTTAATTTGACAGCAATCCCGTTTCTTGCCGTAAAAATAAGAAACGGGTTGTTTGCATTAAATGCGACCGCGCTTCATCTCTGAAAGCATATATTCGGAGGCTCGCCAGGCGAGCGCCATAATCGTCGCCGTAGGGTTTTTGTGCGAACCCGAAGTAAAAGCCGCGCCGTCAGTAACGAAAAGATTTTTCACATCCCAGGCTTGATTGAATTTGTTGAGCACAGAGGTGTTCTTGTCATCGCCCATGTGTGCCGTTCCCATTTCGTGAATCGAAGCGCCGGGGGTGTCCGGATTTTTAGGCAGAGTGATGTCAACAGCGTTCGCCGCCTTGTAGATTTCTTCGTAGGTTTGAATGATGCGCTTGAACATCCGTCGGTCGTTGTCATCGAGCGGATGATGAATCTTCAGCACAGGTACGCCCCATTTATCAACAACCTCTTTGTCCAGTTCTACGAATCTGTTTGGTCCTGCCAACATTTCGCCGTGTGCTGAGAGGCGGACACGTGTGCCGTACCAGCGACGCACCTCTTTCTTGAAATCTTTGCCGAATCCTGCGAAGCCTCTGGCGGGTTTGTCGGGGCTTTGCCCCAAACGCGCCGACGGTTCGATGTGAAAACCGCGAACGAAATCAAACTCGTTTTTTGGTCTGTCGTAGCCAAACCAGGGGATGATGATGTGCGAACCGCCTATGCCGTCGCCTGCATAGTTGGGCGAAAAACTTAAATCAGGCAAAAAGGCTTGGGCTCTGGCGTCCAGGTGTTCCATGAAATTTTTGCCGAGCGTACCGCTTGAATTGGCTATGCCGTTTGGATAGAGCTTTGAAGTTGAAAGCAACATCAAGCGCGTGGTTTCAAGGGTTCCGCAAGCGACAACAACTGAACGAGCATTTACTTCTGCAGTCTTGCCCGTTGCCTTGTCAATGTATGTTACGCCGCTTGCCAGCCCCTTGGCGTTGACATTGATAGAGCGAGCCATGGCGTTGGTGATGACTTTGAAGGTGCGCGGATATTTTTTCATCAACGGCACAACGCAACGAAACGCCGAGTTGAAGAACGAATGGGTCTCACAGCCATTCTGGCAAGCGGCGCAGAAATGACATTTTTTATAGCCGTTGTAATCTTTCGTCAGCATCGCTCGACGCGCAGGGATGGCGCGAATGCCAACTTTTGCGGAGGCGCGTTTGATCAGGTGATCGGCGCATTTCAAGGCGGCAGGCGGCAGCAAGGTGTCGCTGTCGGGCAAGTCCGGGTGATTTTCTTTGGTGCCGCACACGCCCATAAATACTTCGGCTTTGTTGTAATAAGGTTCGATGTCTTTGTAAGAGATGGGCCAGTCTTTGCCCATCCCGTCGTGCGAGCGACCTTTGAAATCAATAGCGTTGAAGCGATTGACGAACCTGCCCCAGAACATGGTTCGCCCGCCTACGTTGCGCGCGCGGAACCATTCGTAAGGCAAATCCTTCGGTGTCGTATATGGCTCGTCGGGATTCTTGTCGGTAAATGAATACTTCTCTGCCATAATAGTAGTCTTCAGTTTTATGCCTCTGCCGCGATTTTCCATTTCGTAAGGAAACGGATCGTGATAAGGGAAGTCTGCCCATTGGTCGCGCAAGGGACCTGCTTCCAGCATAGCGACTTTCAAACCCGCTTCGACTAAAACTTTTGCCGTGATGCCGCCAGCCGCGCCAGAGCCTATGATGACAACATCGTAAATATTTTTTCTGCTTTGCGTAAACATTTTTAACACCTTTCTCTTGTGAAGCGATAACTCTGTTAGAGTAGTCAAGCCTGTCGCAAGCGTCAACGCCTGAGACTATTTGATTGGCAAATGTATCAATTGATTTGCTAAATCCTCTGGTTCTCCTGCCTGTGCAATAAGCTCCAAATCGTTCAGGCATTGACTAAGAGTCACGTTGACTTGATGCGCGTATATAACTCCGGCAAAAGAAATGCCCGAGTATTGTCTGTAGGCTGCTTCGCGCAAAAAATCTTTGTCGTTCGTAAATAACACTCGTGCCAAAGAAGTGGCTCGGTCGAGTAATTCAGAATCGTCTATTTGCGTTGTCCCGTCTTCTTGAGCCGTCAACACGTCAACCCCGCGCAAACGTAATTCTTGAGTGAGCGCTATACGAATATGAACATCCATATAAAGCTTTATGCTCAAGGAATCAGCCTCTTTTCTCGTAATCGTTTATGTAAAGGCGTATCGCCTGCCTGTTTTCTCAACTCTTCAACTTCTCTTACATCCATTGCAATTCGGGCATCCATCTCCTCTTTGTGGTCATAGTAATAAGCGAGCGCGGCGTGAATCTGCGCCAGTGAAAGATGTGGGTATTGCTCGTGCATCTCTTCGGGCGTTGAGTTGTGGGCGATTTTATCAATGGCTACTTCGATGACTTTGATTCGCGTGTTGTCTATCCAAGCCACGCCGTTTTCATCCAGATGAATATGCGTCTCGACGACGACTGACATAACCTCTCTCCTTCTTTCGTGAAAGCGATTGACTGTTCCTTTCTTAGCTTATCTATATTGACCGTGTTGGGCAAAGGATTTTCCTGTTCGCGCAGTTTGAATTATCAATCGCTTTCCATATCTTCACGAGCTTTTTTGATGGCGAAAGCGGCTTTCATTTGCATGCAGCAATTGAGCGAAGGTCTCTGACCTTCTGATTATGCAGTCGGTGGCAGCTTCTCAACAAAGGTAACGAAAATGGATAAGAGAAGAGAATGGAAAGAAACAGATTAATTTTGCACGACGGGCAAATTATTATCGCTGCAATAAGATTTTTAATTGCTGTTCTAACGTCATTTTTTCAAGGACAAGCGCGCCTTGCGTAACCAAGGCAACCAATCCGTCAATGCCTTCCAAGCTAGATTGGTCAGGATAATTGTCGCCATAAAAAACCCAGGAAGCTTTGTTGTTGCAAAACAGCGGCATCGCAAAAGCCGTGACGTTGGCTCCTAAGCCGCCGATGGATTTGAATATTTCATCATGTCCGTGACCTGGTTGCAGAGTTCCTATGAAGGGCTGACCGGTCCACAAAACCTTATCGAACAGGGTGCCTTCGCCGACAGGGATGTGAATGGCGCGCACCGCGTCGTCGGGCATTAAGTCTGGGTTGCAACTGGTAACATCGAATTGTCCGAAGCCGTAGATCTCGTCATCTTTGACGGCAAAGAGAATGCCGCGCGAAGCCACTTCGCTGGCGTAACGCATAATCAACAGGATGATTTCGATTTCGGTTGATTGCTCGCGCATCTCTGAAAGCAGCGATAACAATAGCAAAGCTCTTTCCGTGGGCGGCAGTTTCTCTTTGTGAGTGATCTCTTGCGTGACTTGATCGTTGAAAGGAATGACATTGCTGGCGGCGTGAGGGTTTTGAACCTTGCCACTTAACAGCAACTCGAAGTCGAAATCATCTGCCCAGTGTGTCGCGTCTGCGTCCTCTGCATGAATGATTTTTTCCGCTTCGTCTTTTTCACTGGCTGCCGTCAGCAGAACCTCGCCGACTTCTACGCCGTCGGGCAAACGAATTTCGCTAAACGGTTCGGGCATCTCTACGCGATTCAATTCGATGCCGAATTTGCCTTCTTTAATCGAAATCAAATTCCCTATGACATCGGTCAGGTATCTGCGGGCAATGATGTGAAGTTCTTCTTTACTTAATAAGCCGCTTTCGACAATTAAATTTTGCAGCGACCAAATGCCTTGATGCTGAATGCCGAAACTTTTGAGTTTCGCTAAGACTTTGGCGCTGATTTTATTTTGCCGCACGAGGCGCTCGGCAAAACTTGCGCCGGGTCGCAAAGATGCGTAGGTAATCTTGCCGTCTTCTATCAGGATGTGGCTGGAATAATGTTTTGATTCCAGAAAGAGCATGCCCGTCTTTCTGGTGAGAGAAAGCATTTGCAAGATATCAGTCAGAGAGAAATCCGCCAAATCACCCGTCATTTCCATGCGGGCGTTTGAAGATTCAGAAGAATCCTCATCCCTGACAACCGGGTCAGAGAGATATGAGGCTGTAGGACTAAACATAAATATAAAATAGCTGCACACACAGTGCTATAGAGGCAGTACGCAAACGCTCTGTCATTATTTTAAATAACCGATTGATTTGCAATAGTAATCTTTTGCGATGCTTGAAAAGTGCTGACTTGTTTAGGGAAGGGAAAGTGCAATTGACGGAGAAAAGTTATCGATGGAAAGAAGAATTTATGAGATGAAAAAAAAATCGCGTGCTCCAGATGGAGCTTGCGCTACGAACAGTTCACCACAGAGGCAAAAAGAAGACAGAGTTGTCGTAGAGAAAAGCCAGCAAATCTCTGCGTCGCTTCTGTCTTTTATGTGCCTCTGTGGTCAGGAATAACTCAAATGAAACGCGCGTTCAAAACAGTAGAGGCAAAGTTTTTAGTTAGCCGCTGCGCCGATGATAGCGAGAAGAATCCAGATTACCGTAACTGCTACTCCAAGTCCTGCCGAAATCATGCACCACAACTTCGCTTTGCCCGACGCTTCGACGGCTCCTGCATAATCGCCCACTTGAAGCTTGCTGTTGACCTGCGTGGAAAAGACGATGGCGACAACACCGATGGGTAAGCAGCAAAGCAATGTGGTCAAAATAGACCACACCAGATAATTTGGAACCTCGCCGACTGGTTGTCCGCCATAGCCTGGACCGCCACCGTAACTAGGCGTACCACCGTAAGGCGATTGTCCACCGCCGTAACCTTGCTGCCCGCTGCCATAAGGCGCATTGCCATACCCTTGCGGTGAACTGCCGCCGTAGCCTGGTTGTCCGCCGCCATAACCTTGTGGCGCGCCACCGTAAGGGGATTGCCCCGGAGGACCCGGATAATTCGGCGCCTCGCTAATGGAACCGCTGCCACTACTAAAGGTGTCTTGAGAAGAGGCGGGCAAATCGCCTGAGGGAATATTTCCGCTTGTCGGTGGAGCAGCAGAAGGCTCAGATGGCGTTGCAGATTGAGGTTGCGGCAACGCACTTCCGCATCGTATACAATTGGCTGCTCCCACTTCATTTTGAGTTCCACATCTAGGACAGAACATACAATTCTCCTTTTTTCAGTCAACAGCTCAAACAGTGAATAGTGAACAGTGAATAGTGAATAGTGATGGAACTGATTTCTGACTCTATTTATGAATCAGGAAGTGCCTTCACTCTTCGTTGTTCACTGTTCACTATTCACTATTCACTATTCACTATCTGGTTATGCTGCGCCGTATTTTTTAAACCACTCCTGCAATTTTCGCCACCCCTCTTGAGCCTGCTCTTTGCGATAGCTCGGGCGATAGTCTGCGTGAAAACCGTGAGGCGTATCAGGATAGAGAATAATTTCGGATTTGCTGCCCGCGTCTTTCAAGGCTTTCTGCATACGCTCGACCGTGTCGTTTGGGATGCCGCCGTCTTTTGCTCCGTACAAACCCAGCACAGGGACTTTCAAGGTTGCCGCGATATCAATCGGATGTTTCGGCTGCAAAGGATTGGCTTGCGTGCTGACGAGTCTCCCGTACCAGGCAACTCCGGCTTTCACTTTCGGGTTGTGCGCCGCATACATCCAGGTGATACGACCGCCCCAGCAAAATCCTGTAATGCCGAGTTTGTTGGTGTTCCCTTTGTTCTTCTTTGCATAAGCGACCGTTGCGTCAAGGTCTGCCATCACTTGCGAGTCCGGGACTTTGCCAACGATCTTCATGATTTCGCTCTGCTCAATTTTTGAAACGTCGCCTTGTCTGGCGTACAACTCTGGCGCAATCGCCAGGTGACCCAGCTTGGCAAAACGTCGGCAAATGTCTTTGATATGTTCGTGAACGCCAAAGATTTCTTGAACCACCAGAACCACAGGGAACGCTTTGCCTTTTGCAGGCATGGCGCGGTAGCCTGGAATTTCGCCGTCGGCAACAGGGATTTTGATTTCGCCCGCAAGCAAATCCTTTCCGTCCGTGGTTATGGTTGTCTGCGCCACGATCGGTTGCACGGCGAAGGCAAAGCCTGTGGCAAGGGTACTGACGATAAATCCTCTACGGGTGACTTCAGGTTTAATCAAAAAGCTTTGCAACTCTTCGTGTATCATATTTTTCTCCCGTTAAAAATGTCCCGATAGTTTTACTTAAAATAGTTTTTAAGTCTAGCGAGAGATGGCGATTTAGCGCGGCAAAGTTTCCGGCAGATTGGCTATCGCATAAGCCAGCACTGTCATCAACGCAGCGTTTTCGGCTAACTCGCGCGGCACGATTTTATCGAGCGTATCGCCCGCTGTGTGATGATAGTTGAAATAGGTGCGAACATCCTGAAAAGGCGCAAAGGTAGGAACGCCCGCCGCATCCAGCGGGGAAATATCTGCGCCAGGTGAAAATTCTACTTGTCTGACGATGCCTGCGCCTTGACTGCTCAGAATCGTCGAAAGCGGTTGCAGCATCGCCAGAGCTTTGGCGTTGACGTGCGCAAAAAAACCGAGTGGATGCCCGGCGCCGGAATCGCTTTCAATCGCCGCCAGGTGGTTGGCAAATTGCGCGGCGTGATTCTGCGCGTAGGTGATTCCGCCCTTCAAACCATTCTCTTCATTCATCCAGGCGATGACGCGAATCGTTCGTTTCGGTTTCAGTCCCAATTGCTTAATCGCTTTGACAACTGCCATTGAGATGGCCACGCCGGCGCCATCGTCAAGCGCGCCGGTTCCCAAATCCCAGGAATCGAGATGCCCTGAAACGATGATGATTTGTTCGGGATGCTCGCTACCTTTCAGATCCGCGATGACGTTGTAGCTTTCGGCATCTGGCAGGGTTTGCGGCGTCAGCGTCAAGCGCATCTTTACAGTACCTTGAGCGGTTAAGTGAGCCATCAAATCGGCATCTTCGGTGGTCACCGCAGCAGCGGGGATTTTCGGCGCGTCGGTGGCATAATTCATCGCCCCTGTGTGTGGCATACGCATTCCGCCGCCGCCTGCTGAACGATTCAAAGCGGCAACCGCGCCCAATCTTGCCGCCGCGCTCGCGCCGCCGCCGCGATAAGCAACGGCTTGCCCGTAAGCGACGAAGGCTTCGCCTTGCATCGCCATGCGTTCATCAAATACCGCATTGAACAAAACGATTTTGCCTTGCACTTTGGCGCGCCCCAAGGCAGTAAGCTCGTCGAAATTATCAACCACCACAACTTCAGCGGTGAGTCCTTCTGCGGGTGTTGCGACGCTGCCGCCTAAGGCTGTTAAAACAATTTTTTGTGTCGTCTTTGGCGCTTGACCAGGAAATTGAAAGAGTTCGCCGGTTTCGACACCGCGCACCCAATGCGGCACCATAACTTTTTCAAGCTTCACGTCGCAGCCGACTTTGCGCATTTCATCGGCGACATATTCGACGGCGCGTTGCGCCTGTAAAGAGCCGCTCAAGCGCGCTCCTATGTTGTTTGAAAGATAAGCGACTTGCGTGTAAGCGTAATCGCTCGTCAGCACTGCCCTTTGCAATTGTTTCAACTCGTTGACGAGTTGCGGCGAATATTCATAAGGTTTCTGTTGCGCCGGAGAGTTGAAAGCGCCTGTGATGAAAATTGCGATTGCAAGAATTGAAGAAACGATTTTTGAGATTTTCATGGTGGCTAATTATAAGCTTGCCAAAGAGAGAGCGGTCAACATTGCGGCTGAGTTTTTACAAAAAAAACGGTGGTTCATTGATTGAAAATGTTACGGCAAGAAACCCACACGCCGCAGCAAGTCTTGAAAGCGCGGGTCGTCACGCAAAGTATTCCACTTCGGTTCGACTTTCAGAGCGACCATTCGCACATCTTGCTGCTCGTACCCCCGCTCCAACCAGGCAAGCGCTTTGTCGCGCTCGCCCAGTCCATGATAGATCATCGCCAGGCTGTAAGGCGAAATGTAACGCTCGGTGGATAATTTCGATAATGTTCGGAGCTCTGCGCGGGCTTCCGCTCCTTTGCCAGACTTCGCCAAAGCGTACCCTAGAAACATGCTCGGGTGGGAATTCAGGCCGGACAATTCTTTTGCCTTGCGTGCTTCGGCGACGGCTTCGATGAACATCCCCTTCTCAATATAAGCGCTTGCAGCAAACATATGAGGTAACCAGTAATTCGGGTCTAGTTCAAAAGTCATCTGCAATCTGACCAGGGCTTCATCCGCTTGCCCTGCGAAAATGAGAAATTGCCCCTCGATTGCGTTGGTTCTCAAATTAACCGGGTCTATTTCTCTGGCACGTTTAACTTCAGCGAGTGCTTCCGCGTGTCGCCCCAGGTTTGAAAGAAAGTGCGCGTAAATCCAATGAGAGTCCGCACTATTTGGATCAAGTTCCAAGGCTCGCTTGCATTGATTTTCGGCGGCATTCCAATCCCGTCACGTTGCCATCCTCGACTACCACCCGAATCGGCTGCGTCAGAAAGTCGAAGGAGATGCCCTCGTGCAGCGCAAATTCGTACTCGTGGCGGTAGGCGGTCATCTCGGCCTCG
>JANMSG010000126.1:0-2781 GCA_031389065.1 Acidobacteriota bacterium
GGCGAGGGCGGAGCGCTCGACCAATATCTGAGCGGCACCCTCACCGCGAACCCAAACCCGATTAAAGTATGTGACGGCTCACTAACCGGTATAACTACGCTAACCTGGACCTCGACCGGAACAACGGCAGTTGAGGTGCACGTCGGCAAGCCAGACGGAGACCTCTTTGCGAAAACAGGACCTAGTGGCAGTTGGACTACGGCTAAATGGGTCAATAACGGAATGGTCTTCTACCTGCAAGATGTATCCGGTGGGCGACCACTCACGCGGGAAAATACGCTTGCCACAATTACGGTCAACGTAACTGAGACTGGATGCCCCTAACTATTACCGAGCGGACAATAACTTTCTGATTTAATTCTTTACCTTGTTATTTCATCTTACGTCCCAAGACTCGCCAAAAACCCGCACCATAGCGAAGCATAAAATCGCGCTCATGCGAGTGGGCGATAACGGATGAAGACTCAATCTCACTCAGGTATTGGTGTAACTGCTCTCGGACGTGCTTACGCACAGCTAATGGCACTGTATTCAACCCGACAGTAGCGCCAGCGCGAAGCTCGGCGATGTCATTGAACAGTGACTGTAGATCAACCCCTTCATAACTCTCCTCCAATACCGTGAAAGTCATACCAGCCTGCTCAAATAACCTGGCGTATTCGTCAATGCCCAGATAGTGCCGCACCCCGTAGGGAACGCCAGGTGCGTGATAAGAATAGTATTCAGAGGCATCGGGATAATCTAATAGCGTGATGCCGAAGAGTTGATAGTGCCCATCCTGCAAGACATAGCGAGGATGATAACGGTTGGGGATCTCAAAATACGCAATGCCATCCTCGCTAAGCAGCGCAGCTATGTTGCGAACCAGAGCTTGCGGATCGTCAACGTGCTCAATCACGTCATTGCAGGTAATTACGTCAAAGCTGCCTTGAAACTCCGACAGACCTTCAGGGCAGGTCGCGTCTCTGACAAGGATACGAGCATCGAAATGGTTATCGAGCAAATTATACTGCGCAAGGTTGATTAGCATTTTATCTGTGTCTATGCCAAGCACTTCTGCGCCTTGCTCGGCAAATGCCACGAGAAAGCCAGCATATGCGCAACCAACATCCAGGTAGCGTTTGCCCTGCAACTCTGTGTGTTTCTGAAGAAGGCTTGCTACTCGCTGCCCTCGCTCGTTGCAGGTGATGGCAAACTCAAAGTACATCGCCAGGCACGGATCGAATTGCAGGCTGGATAAGTGATTGCACAGTGCCTCGAAAAAGCGCTGGTTGTGGCTGGTTCTGAAGTGATGAAAGCGCTCGGCAACTTCGGCTGCTGCGCCAACCAATTTCTGCTGCTTTACAGGCTCTGGCTTGCTTTGCTCTGCTGGGCGGACAATTACAGGCTTTGGCTGGCTCTGTTTTACTGGCTTAACAGCTACAGACGCGGGCGGCTGTGTCAGGTTATCGTTTACCCTCTCCTTGCCTTGAAGAAGGTTCTCTACGGTTTGCACACGGATTGTCCACGAATTTTCATAGGCAATCGCGCGAGCACGCTCCCGGTACTCTTGATTACGACCTTGTTCTCTTGACTTGTCTAAGGAGTTGGCAAACTCCTCAGCATTTCGCGCAATCGTCACCTCCGGGAAACTCTCACATTCCGGCATCGGAGTTGTAATTACGGCCTTGCCTCCGGCAAAGTACTCATACAATTTCAGCGGCGAGGTTGCCACCGTGATGTTGTTTATTACAAAGGGAATCATCGCTACATCAAATATTTTCAAGTATTCAGGCAGCGAGGGATAGGAACGCGGGCCAATCCATTTGACGTTTCCCCGATTAAGGATTGGCTGCTCGTTGAGGCTCTGGTCATACATGGGGCCAATCAACAGGAAATTCCAATCCGGGCGCAACCCAGCAACTTTGTCCAGTAACTGATAATCGAACCATTTTGCCAAGGCTCCATAGTATCCTGCTATCGGCTTGCCTTCTCTGAGCAGCGCAACAATATCGTCTGGTGGGGTTACTGCTTCCGCCGCAAATCTATCGTATTCCACTCCATTGGGCAGATAGATAGCATCATTTCTCCCTGCTTTCGCCTCTTCATGCAATCCGCCGGCTACGCTTGCTACTATGTCTGCTTCTTGTAAGGCTCGACGGTGATTCCTCTGCAAAAAATCTTGATCGTGATGGAATACTTCGAGATCGTCTATCCAGTCATAAAGTGTACGAGTATTGTTGGGATAAGCATCTTTGTGGTCAAAGTTATACGGAAACGCCCAGAGAAGAGGATCAGGTATATGGCGCAATACTTCCTGTGTTCCGTGATAGAGGTATAGATTCGGCTCAATCTCTTTAAAACCATTCACATCATCATGCGCGTTACTGCAATCGAATATGGCGACGTATCCTTGCCGGGAATATTCACGCGCAAGATGATGGGGACGCTGAAACAGATGAATGTTCCAGCCAACTGATGGCAGAAAGATTACCGCGCCTTTGCTCTTTTCGATCCTGGCGATCACCTTCTCTAACTGCTCGTGGTATGCCAGGCTCTTTGCTGTTGGTTCTGCTTGGTTCTCCTGCCATTTCTCTTGATATTTATGGCGATTCTCGTGAAATATTCTGAGGTATTCGTCTTCTCCAAGCAGACGAAATGACGACTTCTGCCAGTGATGGACAAATGAATCGCGGGCGCAACGCAGCTCATAACCGTTCTCTTTTAGGCGAAAGCAATAATCGTCGTCCTCAAACATGCCGACGCCAAACCTCTCATCAAGCAGGCCTACTTTCTCGAACA
>JANMSG010000156.1:0-16423 GCA_031389065.1 Acidobacteriota bacterium
GATTGGATCATCGTAGCGGTGATTGAGAATTTAGACATCAAGCGAAGTCTTTTTGAAAATCTGGAATAGGGTCGCAATCCCGGCTCAATCGTCAGCTCAAACACCTCCGGCCTTCACTCATCGCTTTTATTGATATGCCGGAGGTGTTTGAGCTGACGATTGAGCCGGGTTTGCGAACCTTTTCCAGATTTTCAAAAAGACTTCGCTTGATGTCTAAATTCTCAATCACCGCTTCGATGATCCAATCGGCTTTGCCAGCTTTTTCAAGGTCGTCTTCAAAATTTCCAGTCGCTACCATTCCAAATAATGATTGAGAAAAAAACGCTGCGGGTTTAATTTTCTTAGCCGCATCGAGTCCCGCATTGGCTATGCGATTTCTGACAAGCCGGCTTTCCAGAGTTAAGCCATTCGCCTCTTCTTCTTTCGTCAGCTCTCTCGGTACGATGTCTAAAAGCAAAACTTCGATTCCGGCGTTCGCCAGATGCGCGGCGATTTGAGCGCCCATGGTTCCGGCGCCCAGCACTGCCGCTCTTTCAATCTTGTAGCTCACTTCGTTTTTCCTCCACTTTATGAACACTCATTTCTTTGAACCACGAAGAGCACGAAGGTCACAAAGAAAATCGAAAATATTTTTCTGGCGTGCATAGCTATTGATCTATATTGGACATTTTCAATCTATTAAAAAGTCTCGTAGAGCGTTGTATTTTGATGTAACTCAAATAGCTAATGCTTTGTCTTCCGCATCCACATATAGTTTATCGATGAGATCCGCATACTTCTTTTCAATAATCATTCGGCGCGGTTTCTGCGTCGGGGTTAATTCGCCCGATTCAATGGTCATCTCTTTACCGATCAATGCGACTTTTTTTATTCGCTCATACTTTGCCAGGTCTGGTGCGCTTTTTTCGATTTGCCGGTGAATCAAATCCACGACCTTAGGGTTATTCAACAACTCCTCAACATTGGTGTAGCGTATTCCTTTTAACTCGGCGTAGCTTTTCAGCATTTCAAGATTGGGAACAACCAATGCCGAAATGAATTTCCTATTGTTACCTACGACAACGACTTGTGAAACGAAGCGACTGGATTTGATTAAGCTTTCCAGTGGTTGAGGGGCAACATATTTGCCGCCGCTTGTCTTGATTAAATCTTTCTTGCGATCCGTGATCGTTAAAAAGCCGTCTTCGTCAAACTGCCCTATGTCACCTGTGCGAAACCATCCGTCGCTTGTGAATGCCTCTTCGTTAATATCAGGGCGATTAAAATAACCACGCATAACGGTTTTGCCTTTGACCAATATCTCTCCGTCTTCTTCTATCTTTACGCTCACGCCATCAATCACTCGACCCACTGTTCCTATACGATTGTGCTCCGGAGTTGTACAGGTCATCGAAGGCGATGTCTCGGTCAAACCATAGCCTTGCAAAATCAAGATTCCCGCGCCGAAAAACGCATAGCCGATTTCCGGAGCCAGGGGGGCTCCACCTGATATTAACGTGCGAATCCTTCCTCCCAAGGCTTCTCGCCACTTCGTAAAAACAAGCTCATCGGCAATCTTGTGTTGCAGAGACAACCAAAAACCTATGCGATCACCCTTATCTTTTTTTACTGCCCAACGCTTGCCTACTCCTAACGACCACAGAAATATTTGTTTATTTGGAAACCCCGCCGCCAAACCTTTCTCTATGATTCTGGCGTAAAGTTTCTCAAACATTCGCGGTACGCTGGTCATCACCGTGGGCTTCACTTCCGCAAGATTTGCCGCCACTTTCTCTATGCTTTCCGCGTAAACGATGCGCGTTCCATAGTAGGCATAGAGATACCAGACAGCTCTTTCAAAGATGTGAGATAAAGGTAGAAAGGTCAGGGCTACGTCACGGTATTGATCTAAATGCAACCAACGATAAACATTCAATACATTAACCGTGAGGTTTTCATGGCTGAGCATCACGCCTTTCGGGTCGCCAGTCGTGCCCGATGTGTAAATCAATGTGACCAGGGCTTCGGGCTTTGCCAGCTTCCACAAACTTTCATAGAGCTTCGGCTCGCTCAGAAATAGAGCCCGACCTTTGACAATCAATTCTTCCGCGTTGAAAACCGTATCAGATTTTTTTTCTTTCGGAATTTCATCGAAAGAAATAACATATTGCAAAGACGGAACACTCGCGCGCAACGCTATCGCTTCATCAAGAAAAGCGGACGACACGAAAATTGCACGAGCGCTTGAATCATTCAAAATATATTCAACGTGGTGATGAGATTGGGTTGTGTAAATTGGTACGTCTACCGCACCTATTGCCAGCACAGCTAAATCTGCGACATTCCATTCGGGGCGATTTTCTGACCAGATTGCTATTTTATTCTCTTGACGAAAACCTATCGCGTAGAGCCCCAAAGCCAACTCACGAACCCGCCGCGCAATCTCGCCATAAGTGAGCGATTGCCACACGTCATTCTTTTTAAACCTCAAGAATTCATCATCGCGGAATTGTTCAACCGCCAAGTTGAATAATTCGTTCAATGTGTTCGGTTGATTACTCATATCAGTCCTTAATCCAAAGTCTTTCGTCCCTGGCTGTGCTTCAAAGTCAACGCACTTGGGACGAATAACTAACGGCGCGACACGCCGTTCAAAAAAACATCCATCACGGGTTCGGCTGTTGAAATCAGACTGTAGCGCTTGTGCGTTAACACCCAGTTGGTCACCATTTCGTCTAATGCGCCGAATAAAATCTTGGCTACAATTTTGGTATTCAAATCCTTTCGAAAGACTCCCTGCTGCTGCCCCTCTTCAATTACGCCGCGAATCAAATCAAGGTATTCCGTTACTTTTGTCGCGGAAAATTGCTCCATAAATTTTGTCGAAGAACGAAGCTCGACTTGAAAGACAATGGCAAGGTTTCGGTCGCGCGCATACATATTCAAATGGCCTTCGACGATCCGTTTCAATTTTTCCGCAGGGTCTTCGAGTTGAGCCAGCACATTTCGCGCATGGGCTAGAGCCTGTTCGGTGACGTGGTTGAAGATTGAAACCAGTATGTCATCTTTGTTTTTAAAGTATAAATAAACGGTGCCGTCTGCGACTCCTGCTTCTTTTGCGACGTCGGCAACCTTGGAATTGAAGAACCCCCCCTGCGCAAAAACCTTAATTGCAGCGCGAAGGATGGCTTCGTATTTGCCGTTGGTTTTCTCTTTCGGATCAACCTTTTTAGATGATGACATGAAACCTTCCAAAAATGAATGAATCATCATTCATTAGTTCACAATTCATTTTTACGCGAGAATGAGTATTCTTGCAAGTCGAATCTGAATGAAAGAAAAGCCATGGGATGAATCATTGGTGAATGTAATACGACCTTAAAAAAACACACTTCCATTTAATGATATCCGCAAAGCAATTCTCTGGCTCGAATTCAAAAGCCACCACCGATTTGCTAAGATGAATCCCGATATGCAACGAAACGATTCGGAATTCAAAGAAAGACTCAAACAACACCTGAAAGATGCTGCCGGTTCGGCGTTTGAAAATGTGGTCAATCGCATCAGCGCGTTGCCTTATGAAGGGGTTTTAATAACTACCGATTTAGGCATAGCCATTGCCGCTACTAATCTTCGTGCTGCTGTAGAGTTTTTGAAAGTCGCGCCTGATGTTGCACGATTGCTAGACACTGGCGATGTTCGCGTTTGGGGCGAAGCGGGGAAACGCATAGCCGCAACCAGCTCTGACACGGCAATAGATTTTTTTCAATCGAGCGCTTCCATCATCGGCACTCTGGATGTAGAAATGCGCCCTTTGGTGATCAAATTAATCAACAAACAAGCCGCTCTCTCTGCAAATACAGCGTGTGAAAGTTTCAAAGCCGCGCCAAAAATCATTCATGAAATCGGGCAAAATAGCTTAGCCGAAAAAGTATTATCTATCTGTATAGAAATCGCTCGCCATTCCATTAAACATAGCAATGACCTATTGATTGCCTCGCCATATGTCTTGGCGCAAATGAAAGCATCGAGCCCAAATCACGGCGAACGCCTTTTAGAACATGCGCTTTCGCTCACCGCAAACTTCGCTTTCAGATCGGGGGGTACAGCCGCAGAATTCTTTCTTGAGTTGCCGAATGTCACGACAACCACGAAGCCTGAAGCTGTTGAAAAACTTTTCGAGATTACCGAAGAATATCTGGAGCGCTCAGGAGGGGTGGCACTGCAATATTTCAAAGCCGCGAGTCGCGTTTTGAAAATTGCGAATGAAGAAGCCTTCGAGCGTTGGACGGCTCTGGCAAAACAGGTCGCCTTGCAAGGCAATGCTGCCAGCTATCACTTCATGAAATCGAGTCCGCAAATTATTGCAGATTTGGGCGCAAGATTTGACGCAAAAAGGCGCGCTCAAGTGGTCTCTGGCGTTCTTGAAGTTGTCGAGGAAATTGCAGAAAAAAACACGACTGCGGCGGTAGAATGTTTTAAAGCAAGCCCGATTGCTTTGCGTGCAGCATCGCTCGGTCAATTCCGTACCTGGGCTTTGCGCGGACTTGAAAAATCCGGCGAAACGCCTCGCCGCATACAGGCTTATTACGCGCTTGAATCGAAAGCCAGTCAGCAAGCCCTGTTCAAAATAGAAGGCGGCTTGACGCTCGATTCCATAGCGCAAACGCTCAGGCTTTATGTCGAAGGACTGACAGGACGAAATCTTATTATCACATCGTTGAGTTCGATTCCAGATGAATCGAAAATCGGTGATGGCAAGACCATTTACCTGCCTTCTGTCATTGCAGAGTTTGAAGATGAAACGGAAAACTTTCGTCTGTTCAAAGTTTTGGCTGCGCATGGCGCGGGACAGATTGAATTTCACACCTACGCCCAAGATACGCCCGATATCCTTGCAGCTCTTGAAGAGGTTCAAGCTTCATCCAGTAAAAATGGTGTGGGAGACTCACATATATTAAATGAGACAGATGAGGCTCAAACCGCAGGGAAAAAAAGTCGCAAGAAAATCCCAAAATCTAAAATCCAACCCCCAAAATCCATAGATTTTCTGCGTGTGCTCGATCGATTTCCAAGCAGAGATATAGCCATGCGTTTGTTCACAACGATAGAAAACGGACGCATAGATTTTCTTCTCCGCAAAGCCTATCGCGGCATCAGACGCGATTTAGATTTTGTTCGACTTCGCTTGCTGGAGCGCAGGCCTGAGATTGAAAAGCTTCCTCCTGAATTTGTGCCATTCGAGCTACTCTTTCAAATCGCTCTTTGCGGTGGCGCGACTCCGACATCACGCAGAGTTTTTCCGGCTATTACGAGCCGGCTTGAAGAAATTTTTGCAGCTTATATTTTCAATGGCACAGCAACTGTAGGCGATACGCTCATGGCAACGCGACAGGTTTACGATTTATTTGTTGTACAACCTACCAACAACCCTTCTCAAACAGAAGCGAATGAGAACCCCACAGACAGTGAAGCATCAAAAGGCGACTCCGCTTCGCAAGATGAGGTTGAAGAAGGAGACTCGCCTCAAAAACAACCGGCGGATGTACGTCAAGACCCGTTCAGCCTTTGGTCATCGAATCAATTACAGGAGACCACGTCAGAACAAGATGTCTTTAATCAGCTATCGGGCGGCGAAAGCAATGAGCAGGATTTAGAAAAAGGTGACCGGGCTTTTTATTACGACGAGTGGGATCGAGAACTTGGCGACCATCGCACACGTTGGTGCAGGGTAATTGAGCGAGCCGGAACACGAGGCTCGCGCAGTTTTGTAGAACTCGTGCGCTCGCGTTATGCGGGTGTCATTTCGTCCATTCGTTATCAATTTCAATTAATGCGCCCTGAGAATCTGCGACGCATTCGCGGCGAAGTTGACGGTGAAGATTATGATCTACAGAGAGTAATTGATAATGCGATTGATAGACGTACCACTGGAATGATTGATGAAAGAATTTATACCCGAAAGCTTAGACGCGACCGCGATGTTGCCGTCTCTTTTCTGCTAGATATGTCCAGTTCGACAGCCCGAACCATCAGTCGTATACCGAATAAACCCTATACGCAACCGGGTCAACGCATCATTGATATTGAGAAAGAAGGACTCGTCTTGATGAGCGAAGCGCTGGAAGCCGTCGGCGACAATTATGCAATGCAAGGCTTCACCAGTGAAGGTCGCCGCAACGTCAAGTTCTATATCTTCAAAGATTTTTCGGAGAGATATTCACCGGATGTCGAAAAGCGCATAGGCGGCATTACCTATCAAAACAATACACGATTAGGCGCAGCGATTCGTCACGCGATCACACGCCTGTCCCATCAAGACGCCCGCACGAAACTATTGATTGTTTTGTCAGACGGTAGACCCTACGACCACGATTACGGCGACAGTCGTTATGCTCGTGAAGACACACGCATGGCTTTGCGGCAAGCGCGCATCGAAGGCATCACGCCCTTTTGCATCACCATTGACAGAGACTCCGAAGACCAGTTGAAAGATATGTATGGTGAAGTAGGCTACACCATTATTGACGACGTGTTGAGTTTACCTGAACGCTTGCCGGGCATTTATCGAAGATTGACGACGTGAGGAAATATGGGCAATAGTACATTTGTATTCAAACTTCTGCTGTGCGCTTTGATTTTCAATATTTCTTTCGCACTTCCATTAGCAAGAGCAAAAAATCCGCATTGAAGTACACCAGAAAACTCCCGTCAGTGGATAAGGTTGAGTTGCTAAAAGTGAGACACGGAAAGTGGCAAATCGAAGAGGTAGTAGCTACCAAGCTTCTACCTGATGAAGATGTACGAGCATTCGCTTCGCTTTGGAGAAGGCAAAAATATTACTCCAACGCGTCGATCTGTCATTTCCCGGTTTATGCTGTCAAACTATATGCAAGAGGGAGACTGGTGCTTTATGCCAGTATATGTTGGGAATGCAACAACCTTGATTTTATTCAACCTACCTTCGGTTCGTTATACGGCTTTGAAGGACAATCTAAGAACGGACAGACAATGCTTGAATTCTTCAAAAGGGGTTTTCCGGGTTAGAGCGGACAATTCCTCTACTCAACATCATTCAATCATTCATAAACCGGCAATTCTCAGATTATAAAATAGTGTTAGGGCTCAAGCTGAGTTCCTTTTCTCTTCAACAAATAATAGGCTATAGTTTCGCTAAATAGGAGACCAACTAATATGAAATATAGATTGATATTATTAGCTATCGCTTCTTTTTTCTTTTCAATTTCCGTGATCCACTTCACAACCGGCGCGCAAACGCCTCTGAAGGTTTGCCCAAATCCTGCCGCGCCCTGCAAGAGCAAGCATCGAGAATTCTATCCATACGATCTCTCATACACATTACCTGCAAAGATCAAAGCAAATGTGGATTACAAATCGACGCCATTTTTTGCGGTGATGTTGAAAGATAAAATTCAAGTAACCGCAAACGAAGAATGTGATGGCGGCGAGTTTCATAAGCGAGTCGAGATCGAGCGTAAGAAAATTCAACTGATCTTCCCTGACAAAAAAGTCTTTGCTTCCTATCAATGCCCTGACATGGGCGCGCTTTCTTATACCGCTAACGGTCAAGACCTCAACGACAATTTCATCGCTCTTTACGCAGGCGATACGCAGGAAGCAGCCAATCAAACTTTATTTTTGGCGCAAATCAAATATCCGAAAGCGACCCTTAAAAAGATGCAAGTGATCTTTAATCAAATTGACCAGTAATCATCGAAATATTTCAGAGCAAAATGCGATTCGCTAAAATAATTCTAAAGGATGAATTCACCATGAGACCTCAAGCTTTTCGAGCCAGAATCCGACTACTTATTTTGTCCTTGCTCATTGCTACGCTGGCACCATCAAATCTTGTCGCTCAAAGATCAACACCAGGCAAAACCATCAACCTTGATCGCCTGATCGTCCAACTCGAACCTGAAATCAATCGCGCGTTAATTGAAGGTAAAATCCCTTCAGCAACAATTGCACTGGTATCCGGAGAACGGATCATTTGGACAGGCGCTTACGGGCAATCGAACCTCTGGGCGCGAACCCCTGCGGTTCCCAGCACTGTCTATTTGATCGGCTCCACTTTCAAAGCGATGGCAGCTGTCGCTCTGCTACAGTTGATGGATCAAGGCAAATTTAAACTTGACGACAGGGTGAACGATTATCTTTCGGACTTCAAAATTCAAGGCGAAGATTCGGCAAAGCCTGTGACCTTTCGCCACTTGCTGACTCATGTTTCGGGTTTGCCTGGAGACTTCGGTCCGATACCTGTCTGGGGAGATGGCGCGATTCCTTCCTTTGAAGAGTATTTTGGAAAATCATTGAAACTGGCGCACCAGCCAATGGAAAAAGAGGTCTATTCCAATATGGCTTTCACACTGGTGGGTTATCTCGTGCAGAAGCTTTCAGGCGTGCCATTCAAAAAATATATTCAAGACAATTTTTTCAAGCCGCTTGAGATGTTTAGTACAGCCTTCAATCCGCGCCCGGATATGGACGAGCGCTTAGCAGTCCCTTACATCTACGAGGTGAACACAGGCGCATCCATTCCGGCAGAGAGGCTTAAAGCTGTCGTATGGCCTGCGGGGCTAGTTTATGGAACCGTGTTGGATCAAGCAAATTGGTTGATTATGAATCTGAATGGCGGGATGTTTAAAGGCAAAAGAGTTATCAGCGAGCAGGCGCTCAATCAAATGCACACGCGGCAGTACGACCTTTTCAAAGGAGCTGTTCAAGGCTTGTGGGGTGGCGTAGAGGCGGGAATCGGTTTGACTTGGTGGGTTGAAAAACGCAACGAGGAACTCTATTTCGCGCACAGCGGAAGCGTGCCTGGCTATACAGCCTTTTTGCTCGGCAACAGAGAGCAAAAGCTCGGATTCGCAATTCTCACCAATGGCAACCGCGCCCATCCTCATTTAATTAAACTTGCAGAAAAAACTCTTGATTTAATGAAGGCAAATTCAAAATCATTGTCCGTAGCCAGTAGTCAGTAGCCCCTGTTTTTTTTCATGCGATCTGGTTAAACATCTTTATATCTGTTGGAACTTCCACTTCAGTTTTCGGGCTTTGAGATAAAATGGTATTCAACCTTGCCGAAACAATTTGCAGCAAACACGAAAACGCAATCTTCCGCATCGCGATTCAAGAAATTCGGTGCTCAGGGTCGAACACCTACACGTTCGGGGGGCTTGATTATCTATCAGACAAATTCGCCACGGTGCTTCGCAATTGTGCCATCAATCCAGGCGATGTTGTAGCAGTCGTACTGCCGCCATCTGCAGCATTTGTCGTCGCCCATTTTGCCGTTCTCAAACTCGGTGCCATCGTCGCACCTTTGAGCATCGAAATAGAACCAATCTGGCTTGAACAGTTGGTAAAAGAGAGTCAGGCGAATGCAATCATTGTGGATGAAGCGTTTTTCAATACGTCTGAAAATCTGCTCCAAGGTTTGTCTGCGGTGGAACTGTTTGTCGCCAGCGATTACGTCAGCAAAAATAATTTCGGAGAGAGGGGTAAAGGCTTCTGGTTTGAAATAAACTTTGCTGACTCTGATTTCAAAATCGCAGAGATTAATGAAACGACACCTGCGTATATGTTTTTTGAAAAAGGAGAAAACGGCAATTTAGCTAGCACTATTTTCACTCATGGATTGGTCGTCGATGGCTTGCGACAGAATGAAAAGCGCAGAGATTTCGATTGCACTGAACCTGAAATCGAACAAACTACCAATGAATGGGCATCAAAGGATGTGTTGTTTGAGTTGATTTATCCCGCTTGGTTCATCGGTAGTTCGATTGAGACAAACAGCTCAATCACGTAAAAAAAACAGAGGCTGAACCTCAATGGCAAGCCCCTGTTTTTCTTCCACTTGAGTCTACGAAATCGTCTTGTCGTGATTCCGATTTTATCCGACAACTTTGTAAATCTTGCCTTTGTAAACGACGACAACTTTTTTACCTAATGAAAAGTACTCAGCAAGTTTAGGCTCTTTTGTGAGTAAACTGAAAAATTCGTCGCTGCCAAATTGCAATTCCACATTAGGAAGCGTCAAAGTCTCTTTGAACTGCGTGTCACTCCACACATCGTTTTTCAACTGGAAGGTTTTGTCACCTACTGTGCGTATGTTCGAGACATAGGAATCTAGACGATCATCTTTGTCTGACTCTTTCAGCTTCTTTTCTGCCTGGCTATAGATAACGGCGGACTCTCCACTTGGTGATGCCGCATCTGCACGTCGCCCAGCACCCATACTTTGTCCCATAGGCGCAGATTTCGTTAGACTGTCAAACTCTCGTCGTCGCTCTGTGGACATATTTTGCATCGAGATTCGATTCGTATCTTCAGTGACGAGATAAGAAGTATAAGGTGTGACAATGCCGTGTCGTGTGCCTAGTGAGATAATTTCATCCTTCAATTCTTTGTTTTCGCCGTTTAATCGTATCTGTTCCAGCAAAGAACCAACGCGGCGCGTAGCCCATAGTCTGGGCAGGAATTGATTATCGGTTTTCTCACCCGGAAAAGATTGATTGGCAAATGAGAAGGTCTGTTCGCGTGTTCCCATCCTGCCTGTCAACTTTACAGTCGCAGAGTTCACAGTATTTTTGTACCGTCCGATTAACACTAATTGCGAGTTCTTAAACAAATCTCCCAAGGTTCGCGGATACATCAACATGATTTCTGCACCGCCAAAATCCAATTTCAGATCGGACAAAACGGGATAATTCACTCGCGCAAAAAAGTTCGACACTTTTACTTCCAAGTCTTCCTGTGGCTCTATGTAATCACTCGTGCCACGATTGTCTGCCGATAATTTATCCAGCAGATTCGTGTTCACATCATAGCCTACGCCAAACGAAAATAGGCGAACCCCAGCGCGATTTGCATCAGTCGCATTTTTGATAATCTGCTTCACATCAGTAGTGCCTACGGTTGGCAATCCATCGGTAAGAAAGACAATCATCGAGGGTCGTTCGTTCGATTGAAACTGCTTGAAAGCAGCAACGAGTGAGTCGTTGATATTGGTACCGCCCTCTGCTCGCAAGCCTTCAACGAACTTTGTACCGATTTGCTTCCCTTCTTTGTTGGCTTCGATGAGTGCGCCTTTCATCAAATGTTCTTCACCCGAAAACGAAATAATATTGAATCGGTCACGTGGCGCCAGCGATTCAACACCAAACTTCAAAGCGGCTCTCGCCTTTTCCATCTTATCGCCGCTCATCGAGCCTGAGGTGTCCAATACGAAGACTATGTCTTTGGCTACGCGATCTTGTTCACTGATGTTTGATTTGGGCGAGATGAGCATCAGGAAATAGCCGTCCTTGCCCGGCTCACGATGCGTCAATAAGGATAGTCCAAAATCTTTTTCGGAAAGCGAGTAGTAAAGCAGAAAATCTTTTTGCGTATCTTCGCCTTTCCCTTCAAAACTCAGTCTGGCTTTTCGTTCTCCATCTTTCGAGATTGAAATTTTATGTGAAGGGGAAAAAATATTCTTCAAATCAATCGGCGAATTTACTTCAACGCTTGCGGCGATCTCTCTGATAGGTTGCTGTTGAATGCGACGACCTGAGCCAAGCTCATAACGATAACTTACCGTCCCGCCTTCATTCTTCAATACCTGTGTGTAAGTCAGCTCAATCTTTCTAGTACTTCGCGGTTCAATAGGAAAAACGCTGGCTTGAAATAAATCCTTGCCAACATATTCGAGCAGTCCCGGATCAATCTGTCGCCGCACAATTTCATTGTAGATTTGTCGGGCTTTCCCCTTCTCCATAACCTCACCAGACATACGCTTGTCACCATCAAAGATTGCAAAATCCGAAAGCGAAGCGCTTTCAGGAATAGGGAAAAAGTAAGAGCCTTCCAGCCGATACGGGGTTTCATTCTCGAATACCTGTTCGACTTTTGTGGTCGCTACTTGAGAATCAATTTTCGTTGTAATTTTTACTGATTTGACATTGAGAATGCGAGGGATTGGCACAGGTCTGGGAGGTCTGGGGATTGGCGGGCATCTATGGCATTCAGAAGCGATCATAACGCCTTGCCCGTACGCTGCTCCACCGGAAAAAATCAGTAGCGCAAACAGCGCAAGCACCCTTATTTTCATCTCATTTCTCTCCCGAACAAAGCTATAGCGGAAGACTCAAAAATTTATTGCTAACATTCCAGCCCGTGCTCTGGTTGAGTCCTCCGCTATTTGTTTGAACGCCCTTAAAATAAATCCTTGCTATTTTTTTTACAAATCTTAATATTTTTTTTAGGTCACCTTGCGAAAGACAGCTTTAAACTTTTCTTTCAATCTCAAATTCTATAAGATTCCTGAGCACTTTTCTTACTCGATCAAGAGGTAATAGGTATGATCTGCCCGAATTGTAAAACCGAAGGTTCGGTAACGATGTTTGCACGAATAATGATTGATTCGGATGAGCGCAGCAGGAATTACTCCTCCTGGCTGCGCTGTCAACAGTGCGGCTCATGTTATTATGGAGCAACGGAAGAATACTATTTTGATGATGATTTTATATTCTCCCTCTATCAAGCCGAAAATCCTTTTTGGGAACGGACACTAAATGAAGCGCTTCGCTGCCCGCGAAAAGATGATGATGATTGCCAATGTGTAGCGCACACGCACCCTTCAGAAAAAAATGGGAAACTGATTAGTTATACCCCTACCTACTACTTGGATTATAAATAACAGCTTCGCAACAGAAACTGAAGTTATACAAATCTAAGGCTCGGCTTCCTACCCTGGATTTGAAATTGACTTGCTTGTTTCGCAAAAACAAAAGTACTTCACGGTTCACTTTGAATTCACGAAAGCTGTGTACCAGAGATTCGCCAACATCTGCGAGCCTGCGGCTAATCGCTTTGTCACGAATTGTTTCGATTCGGGACTACGATTATTTACATCCCAACGTGCCGTTTTATCCATGCGATAAAGTTGAATTACATCTTTGTTTGAATCAAACAGAAACTTCATCGTATCAGCAAAGGGATCGTTTAATTTTGCCGCTGAGTGGACCAAGCCGCTGAAGTCTTCGGCTTTAATTTGAGCCTTGACATATTCGCCTTCAAATCGCCAATGCAACGGCTCGCGCGTGAACAACTCGGGATTGGAACTGCCGCTCCAGCCATTGAAATGAATCGTCGTGTGTAGCGGTTGAGAGCCATCGGCAACATAATGCCCCAAAACGCCTGCATAATAAATTATGTTCTGCTCGATTTGTTCGCGCTCGGCTGCGTGTTGAGGGTCACGCCAGAGGCGAAACATTACCTGTATCTTTTCAAACCCTTCAAGAATCGTATAGGGAAGAAAGCCTATGTCTTTCGGATCTTTCCCTTGCGAGCGCAGCCAATCGCCATATTTGTGACGATCATTCGGCAAACCTTCAAAATTCTCTGGCTTGTCTATGTCAATAAAATGGTCAGGCCCATTGACTTCACGAAGCGCGAAGAATAGCTCTTTGCTATCACGCCAACGATCCGGCTCAGGACCCAAGAATTCAAGGCGCGAGGCAGCATTCTTAAAAAACGCTGGCATATCATCGGGCAATTTCTGTGCTGCTATGCGATTGACATAGCGATGTCCTTCATCGCCCCAGGCGTTTGCCGAAGGCACTATGGAAAAGGATATAATTACTGCGAACAAAGATGACACGACGACCTTTTTAAGACTCTTCATTTGATTCCTCTTTCTAGTGATTTTAGGATTGGAATTGTAAGATGAGTTTCAGGCAGATAACAAGTCTATCAAAAGTCAATAAACCGAACTCTCTAGTTCGTAGTCATGTAGGAATGGCTATTCTCCTTTTATTTCTTAACAAGATACCGATTCGAATAGCTTATCCACTGAAGCCTAAGCGACTGGCTATAAACTAGAAATTAATCTTCCGTATGTTGTTCACCATCGTAGTGCATCACTAACGGTTCATCATCAACGACGGTCTCCAGATGCACATCGCGTCCCCACAGTTTAAAAATGTACTCAAGAGTCTTGTGAGCGTACTTCATATCCAACTCGACCCCTTCAAAGCGATGGCGCAAATACAATTCGTGATTGCGGTCATAATCGCCATCTAAAACATCTATGTATGGGAAACCGAAGTTTGTCATGTTCGCCACCAGCTGGTCGCGTACTTTTTCCCATCTCTTTTCAGAAATTGTCCATTCCTCGTCATCCACTAACTCATAAACAAACAGATCTAGCTCTTCACACAATTCTTCGGTCAGGTAATTTCGCAAAAAGGAGATATCATTATCCACTTCGCGAACATCAAAAATTTTTTGCCGTCCTTCTCCGCCTTTCCTTCCATACTTCTCGCGGTCTTTTGCGGAGGGATTCTCCCAGCGTTTTTCAATGTCTTCGAAAAGCTTATAGCCAAGATAATAGGGATTGATTTGCCCCTTATGAGGCGAAACCACTCCAGCGTGCAACTCAGCAAATTCAAGATGGTCATCCGTTGGCAAGTCCATTTCTCGCATGATGCGTGAATGCCAAAATGAATTATGATTTACAAATCCATTCGCAACATATGAGTGTTTCTCATCAACGGTTATGTCGAATACATCTGCCCGATTTTGCTCAATTGAAACAATTTCATCTGTGAAGTCTTCTTTTTTGAACCATTGGCGATTTTCGACATATTCTCGTAGAGCATTTTGCTTGCGAGCCAGATTAAATCCTATCTCGTTAAGGAAACGCGCTGCTGAGGCGCCTTTAATTTCAAGTTGCCTGCAACCATCTTGCTGTTTACGTTGCGTCGAGAGAATGCCATAGTTGAGCAAAACGATTTGAACGGTACGAATCAATTCTTCACTAGAAAATGATAAAAGGATTCCTTCTTTCCCTGCATAGGCATCTGCATCAAAGTAGCCCCGCAAAAATGCGGACATCACCGCTTTAGGAGACCGCAAGATAAGCGTTGGAATTTTTTTCATTCTCGATTTATCTTCAAGATTGATGCCGACGGATTGTAGCAAGTTTAATAATTCGCGTGAGTGAATAATTATGCGATAACGCTCGCCTTTTTCAGTGGGGTCCCAAAATACTTTAGGACTCAAACCTAAAGATTCCTGAATGAGATCTACGAGCAACAACACATATTCTTTCTCCCCACAGGTCAAACAGATTCCTGACTTGGTTCTGTTCCCATCACCCACAAAATATCCTAAGAACCAAGCGAAACCTTCGTTGAGAGTTACAGGAACTTTTACCTCTTTGCGGGTAGACATAACTTTCCCAGTTCGTTGAGGTGTATAAGATATTGTTTGGATTGCGTCATTGATGGCAAACTCGCTTCTGGTTCTGCGGCCTCTCAGTTGACGAAGCACCGTCCACACAGACACCTCTGCCTGAATTGCAACATCAATCATCGAAGGTATTGGCTCGGATTTCGCTGAATTAAGCAATTGGTTTTCTCTTGCCCAAACTTGTGTCCCAGCTTCGATGGCGATGCGCTCGCCAATCTTCACATCTTTCAAATAAGCCCATCGCCCATCTGCCATCAATACACGATGCTTCAATGCACCTTCTATCGTTAATCCTCTACGAGTATGAATACGCATCGTCGGCACATTTTCTTCTTTGTGAAAATCGGTTATTCGATATATTTCTTCTTTCCCTCCCCCTGATACTTTTATTTTTTGACCCGTTTTATACAACTCATCAAAACGCAAAAAACCATTCTCAGTTGGAATTAAAGAATCCCCGGTTGCACACGCCCAACCTTCATTCATGATTTTGGTTTGCATCTGCGGAACGAAGTATTCCATCTCTTCATGCAGCATAAACATTACTTCGCGCTGCCAGTCCTTTAAAATCGGCGAGTGCTTCATGATGAAATAGACGATGTCTTTTTCGGGTACCTTCAGAGCTGGTTTTTCTTCAAAATCGGCTATGGGTTTTATTCCCCGCTCATCGTCAGTCAACAGATCGTCGTAGCGACCTTCCGGCTTGCTCTGTTGCTTTTCATCTTTTTTCTCTTTTTCTCTGTGCGATTTTTTGATGAAAAAATTCGGGTCTATATGTTCTTCGATGGATAAAACGGCATCTAGAAATTCTTCTACAACTTTGCGCCCATATTGGAATTCGTACTCAGCCATGCGGCGCGCGTGCATCGCTGCATCGTCTATCATTCGCCGATTGGTGTGCGAAAAATACGCATTGTTCTTGAAAAAATCTACGTGCCCCAAGACGTGAGCAATAACCAGTTTATTTTGAATCGGAGAATTAGTTTCAAGCAGAAAAGCGTAGGAAGGGTTCGAGTTGATGACAACCTCATAAATTTTCGACAAGCCAAAGTCATACATCATCTTCATGCGGTTGTAAGCCTTCCCGAAAGTCCAATGCGAATAGCGACCTGGCAAGGCATATGAACCGACTTCGTACATCACCGTCGCCGGTACGATTTCAAAGCGTGTGGGAAACGGGTCCAGC
>JANMSG010000266.1:0-12748 GCA_031389065.1 Acidobacteriota bacterium
GGGCAAACAAAAATTCTACCTGGAAAAAGCTGACAGGGGCTTACGGCGCAGCCAATATGGGTTTGGGGGCGATGGAAACGAAAGCCTTAATGGTGAGAATTCCCGAATTTCAATTGGCAAATTTTCAATTGCCTTACATCGCCGCAGTCTCTCGTCCGAAAGGAACTTTCGAAAATTATATGTCGAAACTGATGACTGCCCCCATTAAAGGAGCCATCGGCGGAAACCTCTTGAGCGCCTTTCGCATAGAGATTGATTACGCAAACGGCGCAACTTATTTAGAGAAAAAAGCTTCTCCGAACAAAAATGATTTAGACCTGGTCGGCTTAATACTGCAAACTCAAGCAGACGGCAGCTATCTCGTATTGGGAGTGTCGCAGCTTTACAGCAAAGAAATTCTTGAGGCAATTCATTCGGGCGATAGACTCATCAAAGTTGATAAACTTGAAGTGAAAAATGTGCCGCTGGCAAAAGTTATAGATTCGTTGCGCGGCAAGCCAAACCAAAAACGCACGCTGGTTTTTGAACGCGACGGCATACCATTCACCGTCACAGCGCCTGTGTTGCGCATCCTTTGACAATAAAAATAACAAGCGAAATGTGAAAAAGGCGACAATGGATCAACAGCAACTGGAAAATACGATTCAATTTCTGCTTGATAATCAGGCAAAGTTTCACTCAGACCTTGAGTTGATGAAAGAGTCGCAACAGGAGACCACGGCACAGATCAAAACACTGGCTGAAAATACAAACGCACAGATTCAGGCTCTTGTCGAAAGCCAGCAGACGTTGACTGATAATGTGGAAGCAATGCGTCTTGAGACACGCGAGGCTTTTAATAATTTGATTATTGCCAATGAAGCGACACGCGACCTCGCCAATCAAATGGGCAAGCTTATAGTGAATGTGAGCCAAAGACTTTCTATTGTCGAGCAGAGCCTTGAGGAACAAGACGGTAAGCAGTGATAAACAATTAAAACCTCTTGTTTTAGACGCAGGCATGTCAGGCGGAAGGTCGAATGTGTTACGCGGGGCTTATGACAAGCGAGGGGAAATGTAGAGGTGTTTCGTTATAATCCAAATTTTCCTGAACCGGGACTACAAACGGTCACCTTGAAAGGTAAAGAATAATGAGTTCGAGTCTTGAGACTTACAGATGAATGAATCGTTAAGCATTCTGACTCCTGACTCTTGACTCCTGATTCCTGACTCAAATTATGAAAGAAGTATTCGGTCCCGATGGGTTGATCGCCCGTCATCATCCAAATTATGAGTATCGCCCCGGTCAGGTTGAAATGGCTAAAGCGGTCAATGAAACCCTCAACGAAGGCGGCATCGCCTTGATTGAAGCGGGAACGGGAACCGGCAAAACGCTGGCTTATCTCATCCCTGCGCTGGCTTCGGGTCGGCGGGTTATCGTTTCAACGGCTACCAAAAATCTGCAAGAGCAACTCGTCAAAAAAGATATTCCGTTTCTTGAAAATATCCTGCCGCGCAAATTCACAGCCGTCTGCATGAAAGGACGCTCGAATTATCTTTGCCTTCATAAATTGAAGAAGGCTGATTCTACGCCTATTTTTGAAGATATGGAGGAGGTGGATTACTTTGACGTGATTCGTCGTTGGGCTGGCAAAACAGAAACCGGCGACAAAGCCGAGCTAACCGATTTGCCTGAGAATCTTTCATTCTGGCATCACATTGATGCGCGAGCCGAAAATTGTCTGGGGCAGAAATGTCCCGATTTCGATGATTGCTTCATCACGCGCATGCGCCAGGAAGCTCAGGAAGCCGACATCGTGATTGTCAATCATCATCTGTTCTTCGCGGATTTAGGTTTGCGCGGCGGCGACTATGGCGCGGTGCTGCCCGATTATTCCTCAATTATTTTTGATGAGGGGCACGAGATTGAAGACGTAGCCGCTTCGTATTTCGGCACAAGCGTTTCAAACTATCGCATCACAGATTTGATTCAAGACGCCCAGAAGCTATTGATCACCCAAGCCGATACGGTGAGCGACCTGACCAATGCGCTTGCCAGACTGGCACAACGCTCCGACACCTTCTGGATGTCTTTTCGCGGCAATGGAGGACTCGAAGGGCGCTACACCTTAAACGAATCGCAATTCGTTCAAGAAGATGACGAAGGCAAATTGATTCCTTCGGCGGCAGGCGAAGCCTATATCGCATTAGTCAATGCTTTGAACAGAGTTGCTGGTGCGCTTGGCACTGTGAAAGACGCTCCAGCAGAACTCGATAATATTTTGCGCCGCGCAGAAATTTTAAAGTTCGAGCTTGAATTTATTGTTACAGGCGACGATCCAAGTTTCGTTTACTGGTACGAAAGGCGCGGGCGTGGAGTCTTCATTCACGGAACGCCCATAGATGTTTCGGGTCTTTTGGAAGAAAAGTTATTTTCAAAAGTTCACAGCGTTGTTTTGACATCGGCAACCATGACGGCAGGCGAGTCATTCGATTTTATCAAAACTCGTTTAGGCATTGCTCATTCAAGAGATTTGATAATCGAATCGCATTTCGATTATCAAAATCAGACGGTTTTGTATTTGCCAAAACGCATGCCCGACCCGCGTGCGCCACAGTACAGACAAGCGGCGGTCGAAGAGATTGTAAAGATTCTGGAGGCGACAAGAGGACGCGCTTTTGTTCTTTTCACAAGCGTCACAGCGATGAAGGAAGCCTACAGCCTGGTCGAAGAGAGCATTGATTTTCCTATGTTTATTCAAGGACAAGGCTCTAAGTTGGGGTTGCTTGACCGCTTCCGAAAAACGAAGAATGCCGTGTTATTTGCTACGTCATCATTTTGGCAAGGCGTTGACGTACAAGGTGAAGCGCTCTCTTGCGTGATTATTCACAAGCTACCCTTCGCAGTGCCCTCTGATCCTGTAGTTGCAGCACGTCAGAAGTTTATTGATGACAACGGTGGCAATTCGTTTATGGAATATTCAGTGCCGCAAGCGGCGATCATATTGAAGCAAGGTTTAGGTCGTTTGATACGCTCGGCAACCGATAAAGGAGTGCTTTCGATACTTGACCCGCGAGTCAGAACGAAAGCTTATGGCAGAATTTTTTTACGCAGCATCCCGCATTGTCACGTCACCAGCGAAATTGATGAAGCTGCCGCAATTTTCACAGGCTAAATCAGTTTGCAAGTCAATTCAATAGATCATCATATGATGGTGAATGGACTATGTTTTGAGTATCGCCCATAGGCGGAATGTTTCGCTCGCGTAGATTTCTCCTGAAGGCAATACTCAAAACATCAAAAATTAGCATGACTGGCTACCAGTAAAATCTTACACAAGAGCCAGTCAAAATTACATGAATTTCCCTAGCAGCCAATAGAGAATTATAAAGATGATGATTGTTGTAAAACAACCACCGCCTAGTTTCTTGGCTCCCCACCCGGCAATCAGTGTTCGCAATAAATTTCTCATTGTTCGTTGTTTTCCTTTTATTACTTCATGAATTTGTAAAATTATTTTTCGGTTAATGAATCCGCATCGTCTGCGGAGCGACGATCAAGTTCCCAGCGATGGTGGTCGCGTTTCTCTAGAACTTCCGCAGGAGAGCGTAGTTCTTCATCATCTTGAAATTCCAAGCCTACAGCTTGCCCGATTTCATCTATTAAATTTTGCTCGGGCGTCGCGACGCTTCCGCCTACCGTTTCGTCTCCGGCGGACTCAGCATCATCCCACGCGGCATCTACATCACCTCCAGATAGTCTGGGGCTGACCGAATTATTTTCTTCCAATCTTTCCTCAATTCGCCTGCCCCCAACTGTAGGTCTCACTCCGGAATCGAGCGGCGGACCATCTCTTACCGCCTCATCATAAGCATCAGATTTATCAGTTCCTGATTCCAATTCGTTATCATCTTCTGCATTCACTGAATCATATTGGTTTGTATTATCTATTTGTTTAGCCTTGCTCATATTTCAAATCCTTTCTGGTTTATACATATTGGTTTTCTATCACCTGTTATGTTTCCGTTTTTCAATATCTATGACAGCTGCAATCGAGCAATCACTGTGCCTCTTGAGCGAAAGAGGGGTTAATGAACTTATTGGTTCTTGACTGCAAAAAATATCTTTCAAAATGTTACGATTGCATACAGAGAGTCTGTATTAATTTCCTGCAAAATCGACAAGTTTATTGACTCACTCTTCCATAAATTTCTACGGTTCAAATCCATCTCGAATACAAACTCTGTTAAATCAATCTTATAAAACTATTTTGATTTTAAATTGGAAGATCTTCACACCACAAAAAAACCTAATAAATTCAATTAAAAGCCGCTATAGATTTACCTTATTACATCGCTCTTCAAATATTCATTTCTCCATAAGGCACAACGATTGCTGATTTAACTAATTGTCAACATTTAACAACGAAGATTACGCCAAACCAACAAAGGAGATTTTTATGAATGCCATAGAACTTTTGAAAGAAGATCATAGGGACGCGCTTGAACTGATTGAGCAATTGGAAAATATTGAAAGTAGTCTTGATGCCGACGAAGGTGGGATAGAATTTGCTCCAACAGAATTATTCAATCAATTGAAAAGCGCACTGACTTTGCATACGCAAGTGGAAGAACAGGTGCTTTATCCAGTAATGCGAGAGTTTGATGAGACTCGCGAGTCAATCGTTGAGGCACTTGAAGAGCATCAAACCGTAGATCAAATTCTTGACGAGCTATCCCTGCTTTCTCCAGTTGATGACGAATTTCAGGAAAAACTCGAAGAGTTGAAAGAGAACTTGGAGCATCACATTGGCGAAGAGGAAGATGAGATGTTTCCAAAAGCTGAAGAATTGTGCGGCAAAAAACGATTGAATGAAATGGGACAACAGATACAACAGATAAAACAAGGTCTTAGCAGAGGCGCCTCAACTAGATGATCACTTTCAATCTTTAATAAGATAACTTTCAAAGTCTTTCAATTAAAGATCTGAGTGGTCAATTCTAGTTGAATCATAGGCTATTGAGCATCATACCCCAACTCGTAAGCCAGCCAACTTTAAAGGGGAAAATGATATGTGGATTACAGATGAAATTAAAGAAAATGGCACACAGATAATTGAACAGATTCAGGAGATTCTGGGCAATGCCGCCGATGATCGAAAGAGTGAGGCATCAGGCAAGAGAAAAAGAGTTGCAGGTGAAATCCAAGAGTCCTTCGGTAAAGCGCGCAGAAAACCTGAAGAACAGTTGATAAGCTGCAAGACTAAACGCCAGACCGTATTAACTTCACTGCCAGCTTGAGGGCGGACTTGACAAGTTGGGGTGTAATCAAATGGATGAATAATCCAGGAGGAAACAATGATTAAACTAATTTCGACTTCATTATTGGTTGCTGCAATATGCCTGGCTTTAGGCGCTTGCGCTACCTATGACAAGACAGCAAATCTATCGAATGCCAATGCATCAAAGGCGAAAATGAGCGATGCAGATTTAGAGAATACTGTCAAAGCAAGGATTCTAGCTGACGCTCAACTCAAAGCCGTAAACTTAGATGTGGACGCCGATGCGGATACCAATCAAGTGACATTATCAGGAACGGTGGATTCGCAACCCTTACGCGCGAAGGCTATAGACTTGGCGAAAAGCGCTCAACCAGGTTTGAATGTCACTGATAAAATTGAAGTGAAAGCACGCGAAGTTTCTCGCACAGAATATACAGAAGATCTGGCCAAACAAGCGCGAGAGAAAGCAAAATCAACTGGTGATACCATCGGTGACACCATTGAAGATGCTTGGATCCATACAAAAATTGTTGCAAAACTGATTGCCAATAGTGCTACGCCTGAACGAAACATCAATGTTGATGTTGTCAAAAACGTCGTTACTTTACGCGGAAATGTAGATACGGCAGAGCAGAAAGCGGAAGCAGCGCGTGTTGCCAAAGATACGGATGGAGTGAAAAGTGTCAACAACCAACTTAAAGTAGGCGGCAATATGGCAGCTAAAACTGAGCCGAAAAAGAAATAAGCTAATGTAGATATCCTACTTATTAGTAAGCCGTTAAAGTTTCCTTTCTTTACGTTGAAGGGATTCAAAGAATCTAAGCCTGATAAATTTATCAGGCTTAGATTCTTTGAGGTCTATGAGATATTGTTTTCTATATTTACGGCGCAAAGAGTATCGAAAAATCTAGTCCAAGCTTAAATCAATCCGCCTGTTTGTGACGCCGTCTGGGCAGCATTTTCCTGACACCCAGCATGACCACAACCGCAAGGAGTTTCAAAAGCTGTTCCTTCACAGTGCGGACTGCAATAAATTTCGCCAGTCATAGGTTCACAAACGCAGCCTATATGTCTACATTGATCAGGAATAGGGGTTCCTATTTCTTCTGTCATTTCTCGAACCTCCAAATGAGTATTTTATAAAACATATGTGATTTGATGGCATCCAAGGAAGAATTATTTAACGCCGAAATGCCAGCCAATTTCCCTATTTCGCACCAAATCTGGAAGACCAAAGCAATCTTTTGCAATCATTCTCGTCTTACCAACATAGTGGCTTAAAACAAGAGCAAAATCTATACCGCAGATTATTGTCTATTATGGACTGGTTTCCTACACAGAAGAGAAGTCCAGCGGACAGTTCTCATACACAAACATCATTTTATAGCTTCTTCAAAATCGCAGCACGCTGCATAGAAACTGCCTTCATTTGGCGGTTTTACGAGTAGTTATTCTCTCCAAAAAGTGAATCAATTGGTCTGTGAATCATTCACGAAGGGGAGATTACCGGCGGCGATTCGCTGGGTGCAAGATCACCCGATTCGTTACGAATTTTCTCTAACCCTTTGTAAGCGCGGTAGTGATGCCAGACAACGAGAATCAAACCGACAACAGGAATAGCGAAAAAGATGCCTAAAAGTCCGGCGATTTCGGCTCCTGCTAAAAAGGCTATAATCACTAAAAAAGGCGGCATATGTATGCCTTCGCCGATGATGCGCGGATAAATAACATAGTCTTGCACCAGGCGGAGCATCAGCAGGAAGATGGCGGCTATAATCGCAGTCTTTATGGAAACGAAGGCCGCAAGACAGACGATTACGACAGCCGCAAGTAAAGGTCCTGCAAGCGGCACAAATTCAAATATCGCCGCCATCACGCCTAATACAACCGTATAAGGAACGCCAATAATTGCCAGGCCGATGGTTACCAAAACGCCGACGACAACACATGCCGTAATCTGTGCGCGAATGTAAAGAGCGATGGTTTTGCTCATATCGAGCAACATCCAACGCACACGCTTTTTCAGCTTTTCGTTGGGCATAAAATCAACCAAGGTTACGCCAAACGAGGAAGCATCTTTCAACATAAAGAAAGAGATAACCGGAACCAGTATCAACCAGGGGAGGTACTGTAGATAGGCAAGCAAACCAAAGAATCGTTCTTGCAACCAGGGCAAGAGGGATTGACCTAGATTGGTGGTTTGCTCAAGCAGGTAATCTTGAACATTTCGCGAGAGATTCAAATGCCGCATCCAACTGTTTGCATCCTTGACCGTTTTATTGATTGATGAAGATGCAGAGGTCACATACTCTGGCAAACTGGCTGTCAGTTGCGTCATCTGCTCCCAGAGTTTAGGCAACAACCATTGCGCCACCACAAAGAACACACTCCCTACGACCAGGTAAACGGCAAAGATGGCGACAGCACGTGGAAGTTTTATTTCGCGTCCTCGAAGATAAACAGGATTCTCGAAGAGGCTCACAATGGGCGCTAACAGATATGAGAAAAAGATTGAAATGACCAGAAGCAGAAGCAAGGTGCGGATTTGATAGAGCAGCCAAATCCCTATCAGCAAACAAATAAGGATGGCAATCACGCGAACAAAAACCATTGTCCAGACGCGAATCATTTGCGCTTGATCTGGCGTTCTCTTTTTCAATTGCGCCTCCGGAGAAAATTCTTGCTTCATCATTCGATCACAGAACCATTCGTCTCTTCGATATTTGATTTATTTTGGGAGCAAGAAAAACGGCCTAAGCTTTGACAAGCTCAGGCCGCTCATTTCAACCGAAATTGTATGTCAACAATTATGATGAAAAACTTTTTGTCTTCACACAAGATTCGTTAGTCTTTTAACGTACCCCCAGACCTTGCGGCAGCCCGCTCTTTGCGTATCTCTTCAGCCATCGTCTTTGCACTTGGAAGTTCGGCGATTGCGCGTTGAGCCTGCAAATCACCCTCCAGCAGCACTTGAGTGGCAACTTCCTGACCGTAAGCAGCGGTAACGATTTCATAGCGAATTTGGCGTTTGACCCAATCCACATCTTTTTGCAGGCGCGCTTCATCGGCTTTTGAATCTTTGTATTCTTTCTTGTAATCAACAAGATATTTTTTGAAGGCTGCCAACAGCTTATCAGTAATGACATATTCGTTTGCCGCAAGGCGATGTGAATGTTGGGGCGCGTGATCAATCTTGAATTCGGGCAATCCGGCAATCTGTCCTGTAACTAATAGACGAGCGAATTGGAAAGTCGGCTCCCACCATACGCGGCGAAGTTCAAACTCTTTGGTTGAAGGCTTCACGACAACGTCCGGGTCAATACCACCGCCACCATAAACCAGGCGACCTGCATCCGTGCGCTTTTCTTCGGTTCGTTTCGTGGTGTCTCTGTCTGAATGGAAAATGTAATCATAGAAAGAGCGGTTGCTGTATTGGCGCTGAATCGTACGACCGCTAGGCGTGTAGTATTGTCCAGTGGTCAGCGTCAAACCGGAACCATTTCTGAGCGGAAAGACATTTTGCACAAGGCCTTTCCCGAAGGTGTTTTCGCCAACCAGTCGCGCCCTGTCGTGGTCTTGAAGCGCGCCTGCAAGAATTTCCGAAGCAGAAGCAGAACCTCTGTCAATCAAAACGACCAGCGGGTAATCATCAGGAGTACTGTTGCGCGAAGGTAAATCGCGTGGCGGGAAAATATTTTGATTGCGCCCGCGCATGGAAACAATCTTCTGCCCTGAATAAAGGAACATACTTGAGACTTTTGTCGCTTGATCAACCAGGCCTCCACGGTTTCCTCGTATGTCAAGAATCAGTGAGGTCATTCCCTGCTCTTTCAAACTGGCGACAGCGGTTCTCATCTCTTCAAAAGTTGTAAAATTAAATCCACGAGATAAATTGATGTAGCCAATGCCATTGCCAATGATCGCGTAGTTGGTAATGGAAGGCAGCGGCACAGCGCCTCTTACCAGTTTGAACTCTAACGGTTCAGCCACCCCTGCACGTTTAACTTTGACGGTAACAGGAGTGCCTTCCGGACCGATCAACTTGCTCGAAACCTGATTTGAGTTCAAACCTATGGTTGATTCGCCGGTGATTTCGACGATCTGATCGCCATAGCGCAAACCTGCTTTAAAAGCCGGCGTGCCGTTAAAAGGCGAGGTGATATAAACTTTATCATTGCGTTGCGCGATGTATGCGCCGATACCTGAATAGCGGCTACGTTGATCGTTCTGGAAATCTTCCCATTCTTTTTTGTCGAAATATGAAGAGTGAGGGTCAAGCGTGTGCAGCATTCCCAGTATGGAAGCTTTGTACACCTTGTCATAATCAATTTTGCCCGCATAATTTTCATCCGCAATGGTGAGAGCATTAAAAAGAGTGTTGGTAATTTTCTTTCTACTTTGAGAGTCGCCACTATCGCCTCCCTGAAAGCGTTGCGCCGGATGAGCACCTGCAAAAACTAGTGGCAGAAGTAGAACGGTGACTAGCAATAAATAGCGGTTAATTGATTTCATGTGTTTAGCTTTCCCCTCACCAGCCGACATCAAAAGCCAATCCTAAGATGTATACTGCATTTACAAAATTCAATCCTTTATTCAAGCAAGACCGGGCAATAAAAATTCTAAAGGAAATAACTTAATAAAACAACCGTTGTCTCAAATTCGCCAAAATTCTTGCAAAACCCTTGGGGTTGGTACTGGAAGTGTTCAGGTATGAGCAGCCAAATATACCTCAAAGTTCAAAATAAACAGGCATCCTGTCTGCGCTCCCCTTATAACGAACCTTTTTGCCAAGCGATGCCGCAACAGTCACGTCAAATTCGCAGATACTCCAAGATATTAAGTCTCTTGTAGAGTCGTTATTGAAAAACAGATAGGTAGTTATCAACCAGCCTGGGTCAATCCAAGTGGGTTTGAAAGAAAGATATTGATTTACCTGAGGCGTTGAATTATCAAACCAACGCCATAGCAATTAGAACTTGGTTATGCTGATGTCCTGCTCGCCTTCTTCTCTGAATCGAAGAAAAAAGAAGTACCCCCAGCAGGCCAGCGACACCACAAATGATCCAGCTGCTATATAAATATCTTTTTTTCCTTCTGTAGTGTACAAATACTGGTAAGCAAACCAACTGCCGACGAGAAGAGTTATCAGTCCTACTACCAAAAGAAGATTCTTCATGACTTCCTCCTTAGATTCATAAGAACTAAATAAAAACAACAATGACTTGGCGAGGATTAAAGCAGATTTATTATACACTAACTTCCATATTAGTATAGCCCCTGAATGCCGCCATGCCTGTCCTTACCGTCGGAATAAAGAGAGCGTCCGACCTTCTTGAATGATTTCGCATGCCGCTTCATAAACCTCATCGGTCGAGACGCGAAGGCGCGATGAGGAGCGCAACACGCGATGTGAAGTTTTTTCGGCAAAAGGCGACCGCTCATCCGCCAACTCGATGACCGGCGCGTCCAAGTCTCTAGCCGTTTTTGCAACTCCTCTTTCATCTGTGATAACCAGGCTAGCCCGGGCAAATGGGGCTAAGAAATCAATCGCCCCTGGAGACGGGATCGTAATTGCGCCTTTCGGCAAAGATGTTTTTATCGCGCTGGTAAAATCACTCGTGAAAGGTTCATCCACAACCACGATACGAGCATCAAAATTGTTCACCAAACGAAAAGCGATCTCGCTGAATTTTTCCAGTGGCCATTCCTCTGCCTCTCTCGCTTGCGATGAATATAGAACAACTACAGGCTGCGCGCCGTGAAAGCCTCCGCGTTTCAATACCTCTTCAAAGCGATGGCTATCTTCTTGAGTCAATGAAAAGGCGAAGCGTTCTGCGATGGAGTTGACACCGATTTTTTTCAGAGCAACGGCGCAATCGGCTGTGTGGTCGTTTGCAAGAGCCGATTTTCGTTTCAACAAAACATCTACCAGATTGATGATTCTGGCGGGTGTGACATGGCGCGTCCGCCAACCCAATCTTGAAGCGATTTGGGTCTCCAATTTCGGTGCAAAATCTATGACAAAATCAAAATCATGGGGATTGGTGGCTTGCATCAAGCGAAACAGGCGTTTGAGGGAGTTTACATAATATTGCTCTGTGGATTTAATAACTCCAAGCCCAACGGTTTTGTCACTGAGTTTGAAAATTTTGAGCATTTCGCTGAGACCTTTGGAAGCCGCCGTGACAATAAAGGTTTCAGGGAAAGCTTCTCTCAGCGCTAGCATGGCAGGAAGCATCAAAAGCCCTCTGCCAAAATGCGACGCATTGACAACAAGAATGGAACGCGGATCAGGCTGCATAAGCGAAATTATACAGATTGTTCCCTCGTTGCGTCATTCAAAAATGTGAAAGGTGACAAAGACCCGCGTCGTTGGGTTTTCGAGCTGAAAGAGACCACTCGCGAATTTTAATCAAAGATAGAATTCGGATTGAGCGAACACTTGCGGATTGAACTACCTCGACGGCTCAGCCACTCCACAGATATAGGCGAACCAAGCAAGTCAAAAGCGTAACTAGCAAGAAAGAGACGAGAGGCGATTGAAAAATTTCATCGAGTGCCGCTGGAGATCATGATAAGCGATTGTGCAACTCAAACGAATATCTAACTCAAATTGCGTGCAACAATTTTAACATCGCTTCGGTGTCTCCCATATCTTCAAGCAGAGCATCGGGAGCATAGCCTTTCAATTGATCAACCGTATATGCGCCTGTAGCTACGGCGATTACTTTCGCGCCGAAATAACGGGCGCAGGAGATGTCACGCGGGGTGTCTCCGATGATGACAAACCGCTCAGGCTCTAGATGCTTGCGAAAATGTTCGCGCATTCTTTTAGCGGCGATTTCAGGAAGATGATCGCGGTTTTCCGCATCGCTGCCAAAGGCGCCACGACCTTGAAAATAATGCTGAATGCCAACGACTCGTAACTTCGCTTCAGCCAACTTTTCAACATTACCCGTTAGCAAACTGGGGAATAATATTTCGTTTTCGTGAATCGCATCAAGCAACTCGCGCACCCCCGTGCAAAGTCTGAACACTTCGCCCGTTGCGGCGAGGCCTGCGAGAATCTCAACCATCTTGGTCTCGATTACCGGCAAGAGTTCGCGAATCACCTCCATTGTGACGCCCTCGCATTCCAGAGCTTCGCGATAAATCGAAAGGTCCGTGCGGCCGCCGAAATCAACTTCGCTTATGCGCCCGTACGTGCCGAATATTTCCGTCAACATATCTTGCATTAGATAGCGATACTCAGGTCTACGCACGGCACGAATCAACGTCCCATCAATGTCAAACAATAGAATTCGCGGCAAGTTGTTTGTAGGTTCTGGATGATTCGACTGAGCTTTCAAATCTGGTTTTCTTTCCTTTTCATCTTATTTGGCTAAATAAGAACCCTTTGGCTGACTCCTGATGTCTGGACACTTTTTGAAAATGTGTTGAAAAGCGCCGAAGGTGCGAAATTCACCAGCCCAGCGCATCGCGCTGGG
>JANMSG010000334.1:0-1589 GCA_031389065.1 Acidobacteriota bacterium
AATTTCAACACATCTCTTTCGATAATGAGAAATCCTAATATTGCTGTATCACAAAAGGTTATTCCAGGAGCATATGCTTTTACATGGATGCTTGCTCATGTTACTATAGTTGGTGGCGTGGTTGTCACAATTGGAGCTATAGAAGGTGCTATTACGACCGCAAAAGCTGCGAGTGAAATGCTCGGTGATTATGAATCACCTCATGGATTCCCGGAGAATGACGGAGAACCTCCTGTTGATGGATGGGAATGGCAAGGCAAAGGCGAGCCAGGTTCCTCCGACGGGTCGTGGGTTAATCCCGATCCAGAGGAAAGCGACGAATATCTTCATTGGGACGACAAAAATCACACAAAAGAATCTCCCGAGGGTCACTGGGATTATAGAGATCCTAATGAAGATAATTTTCGGATTTGGCCCGACGAAAGCATGGATCCAAAAGGACCTAAATAAATTATGTTGACAAAAACCGAACTTGCGCAAGACGCCTTTGAATATATAGACAGCAAATTACGTACTGGAGACACCTACGCTAGTCATTTAATAAATACAAAGCATAGAGGAAAAATATTTACATTTTTGCCTGATGAATTGAAGAACAATCCCGTTGATTTTGAGAAAAGCATTTTTCTTATGACAAAGATTCGTGTCTACGATGAATCAAGAGACGTGGTTTGTAAATTTGTTGCGTCGTTTCTTGATATGGAAAACAGGGTTTCATTAATAGAAACACTTTCGAGTCGGGAGTCTGTCAAAAAGAAACCTGAACCTCCATCAGCGAACTACTACCAAGATGAAGTTTATTTCTTCTTGAAACCTCACGAAAAAACAGATAAGGTGCTGAGAGCTTTTAAGGGTGCGCGAGATTATCCGTTTATATGTGGATTAATTGATTTGAATGGAGTGGACTTTGTCTTGTTAGAGGATCAAAATATCCAAACTGAATGGTGGAGCTTGCTTGCAGAAAAAACACAATACATAATCATTGGCGCTTTTGATAATGAGGGGTTTTTGATTTGGGAAATTGAACGTTAATTTCACATTTTGTTTCCCATTCGAGTCAATCCTATTAATTGCCCAATGTTAGGGTTGTCACTTTTCATAAAAAAGGCGGGCCAAACTGAAAACAGTTCGACTCGCCTTTGGTTTGGGGGTACGTATATTGTACCCTCGTATGGCTGAAAGCAAGAGTTCCAGCCATACGAAATTTCTGAGTTAGCAAATGCTTCTGTTATTACTGTACACTTCGATAAGCTCAGTCTTGAACCTTAACATCCCTTCGGCACAGCTTCGCTAGTCAGGACACCGCTTCCAATAACCCCAAGCCTTCGCGCAGCGTGCGCACGATTTCTGTTTGTGTGGAATTGAGCGAACCGCTGCGCAGGGCATCTGTCAGCGCGATCAACTGACCCACACTCATCGGCTCTTTCATAGCATCCTCAGGTAGCGCCAACTGCTGCTCGATCTTGTTCATCGCCGAATAATAATCCGCCGCGATGGTGCCATCATATAAGCGCGCATACCCCAGCGTCGTATCGATCTGTTTGTGCCCCAGGATCATCTGCACAGTCAGCGCGGGCGCGCCCGCATTC
>JANMSG010000357.1:0-4673 GCA_031389065.1 Acidobacteriota bacterium
GGAAACTCTATGGTGTGATATTGCATAACGACCTTCTTTCGGTTTGGTGTTGGTTTTGAACAATTCATTCAACCGAAAAAGGTCTTTTTTTTCAATTTGTCAAGGAGCCAGGCTTACAAAACGACTTTGCAATAGCCCTACCGTAGAAGCGGCTACGCTTGATGTGCGCGCCTGTCCCTACTGCAGGCGAAAGCTTTTGGCATTGGCAAGCCCTGCGTGTAATTTTTGCGGTCTCCGTTTGCCAGACTACTTCATAGAAAAACGCGAAGAGCAGTTACGCAGGATTACCCAAGTAAGCGATTCAAGCAATAAAAAAGCGATCAATGGCAAGATTGACGAAATGTTGCGAATTGCCGAAAAACATGACCAGTCGAAAAATGCTTCAATGCTTGAGTTGGTAAATTGGACGGAATTGACCGATCTATTTTCTTAAGCAGGATTCTGAGAAAGTCACTTAGATTTTGTTGTTTGGAGTATCGCTTACAAGTGACATGGCACGATATTAAATCTGGGAACGCAGACATCTTACCTGCGCTCCCAGATTCATAAGTCCAAAATCTAATAAAGAGGTTTACTACTTTTGCTGTCCGATGTAGCGTTGCGGGTCAACGGGTTGGTCATTCTCGCGAATTTCGTAATGAAGGTGCGGACCTGTTGAACGCCCTGTGCTGCCTACGTTGCCGATCAGGTCGCCGCGTTTGATTTTCTGCCCGACTTCAACGGAAATCTTTGATAAATGCCCGAAGCGTGTGGTGATGCCGTTGCTATGATAGATAGTGACCAAATTTCCATATCCTGAATGTGGCGCAGCTAAAACGACGATGCCGTCTGCTGTAGCCATAACCGGAGTGCCCCATTCTGAGGCGATATCGAGCCCCGGGTGGACTTCACTACCTTCGCCGCCAAACGGATTGCTTCTGACGCCGAAATCATCTGTCAGATAACCATTAACCGGCATTCCGCTAGGAATGGTTGCCAGTTTGAGCTGCTCGGCGCGCAACGCATCACTGATGGTACGCACTCTTTGTTCAAGCAAACCTGCCGCTTTATCCAGGGAAGAAACGGTTTCAGGACCGCCGGTTCCGAGCTGTTTATCTATATCGATACCAGGTTCCATTTTGGCTTGACGAGCAAGCTCTTTTGAGACATCGCCGATATAGGAAATCTGCCCTTTTAATTTTGCATAAGAGTTTTGATAGGTCTCGTTCTCTTGCTTGAGTTTTTCATTCTCGGTTTTAATTGAGGAGTATTTGATGGCATCTGAACCGGATTGAACAACTTTGACAAAGCCGTATGCGCAACCGAGCGCAAGAGCAAGAAGGGAACCGCCAGCGTAATATAAAAGTTTGCGATTGAAACTGTATTGTCTGATCTGAGATGAACCATTGGAAATTAGGAAGGTATGAATCCGCTTATCATCCGACATTCAGCATCTCCTTAAGCTTGTATTATTCAGAGCATTCGGGATATTGCTTATGTCTCCACAAGAATAAAAATCCCCGCCTTTTTATTAAATTATTAAGGGTGCTTGCTCTGAGTGAACTTGGAGGCTACCACACAGATTGTTGTATGGCAACCATCATTGCCGAACGTATGATTTTTGCAACAAATTTAAAACAGGTGTCAGAGGGTAATAAAACCTACGGGAGTTTGGCGTGAAATAGAAGGTTAAGTTTTGGGAAAGAACCATCAAAAGCATAAAATAAGCCAGCCTGCTGATCGCTAACGTCAGGCATCAGCGGGCGCACAAAGTGTGCTGACTTTTCAGGTGAAATTCGCTTCGTGCGCTCCGGTGCATGCCTTTCTCGGGCAGCGCCTCGATGCGTAATCGACTCTAACCAACCCCGAACCGAAGCGGTGTCGCGCTGAGTTCGTCTAGACGCTTACCTGCATAAATGTCGAGGGCTCGGACAGGGCGATCAATAGGAGGCTGGGAACTAGGTTCGCTCCATACGCGTCGACCCTCAGGCTTAACCGGTTGGTGGAAGGGGATTGGATAATGCCAGGTTTGCCCATCGCTAGGATTCTCTTGCACCCGCTTACTCAATCCCTTTGAATTGCTCGAAACTCTGGCCGCTTGCCAGGAATATCAACGACCCAATGAACAGGCTCACATTGACGATGACCGCCATGCTTAGAATCGCCCAACCTACTATCCGGCGCGTATGCAGGTGATAGCCGATGTTGAAGAAAGCTGGCGCGGCCAGCGGCAGGTTGTGAACCCCCAGCGCCAGGAGTGTGATCGCCAGCCAGGCGTTGAGAACCAGCGTCGCCCGCCCGTGCTCGTCGTCGGAGGCAAGTACCCTCCGCGTGTGATAGATGAGCCACCAAGAGGGTACAGCCAAGGCGGTGCCGATCAAGTAGAACACCAGAATTGAGCCTTCCAATGTCCCCATTGCGAGCTTGGTCGTCACGGCCAAGAGGTGGCCAAATGCCATGGTGCCGATCATGACCCCGAAGAACAGATTCATCGCTGCCAAAACCCGACGTCGGGTAGGGAAACCCGAATGGCGGTGCCGACAGAGCAGTATCGAGACGGCCAGAAGGGCGAAGGCCATCGACGCCGTCAGCCATTTGCTTTCGTTTACGAAGAGCGCGATCAGTTGATTGATCATACCCCTGTTCTCATTACTTGTAGGTGGTCCTGCTGCCTAACAGTTGATGAAGATTGGTCTTCATCATTCTTTTGAGATGGATAAAGTATCAGCAGACTGGCAGGATGCGATGATTCAATTTTTGGTAGTGGATCAGTCGGATGGGATGTCCAACTGATCCACTACCAAATTTTTAAGGCAATTGCGCTTATACTGTACGAGCCTGGTTGGGAGAGAATATCCTGTATAGCACCCAGGCTACGAACAAGAACAAGCCTACCCAAACCGCCAGCCATAACAACTTTAATGCGAGACCGAGAAACATAAGAATGACCGCCAGCAACTTTACTGCGATGACGAATGCTACGATTGAGCCTATGGACTTAATCACGAAACCTAGAAAATGCATAACCAAACTCCTTTCGATTTGACTTGGGTTAATCCTTGTTTAAAGAGACGGTCGCTTTGACGGCTCCCTTTGTCTGAGCCTGACGCAAGCCGCTTGCTTGAACGATGATGTCTCTATGCGAAGTCCTTAATTTTATTGTCGGACCATTAGAGCCTCTACTAGCAGTTAAACTGTCTTTATCAGTTTGTTGAAAATCCTCGAAACCTTTCGGTTTGACGTGCCCTCTCTCGCTTTCCGCGTCAATGTGGAAATTGCTCGTTTGCGGGAGCACGATTTTAATTTCGCCTCTGTTGTTTTCCACGTTAATGTCGCCAGCGACTTGTTCGGCAACCGTTAAGACGACATCGCGGTAGCTGGTTTCAACCTCTACGCCTTGATGGAAATTTTTAACTGAAACTTCACCATGAGAAGTTTCGATTTTGACATCGCCTTGAATATCCTCTGCTCTGACACTGGCGCGTTCGGCTTGGATGATCAGTTCGCCGGAAATCGCAGTTGCCCGAATATCTTTATTGGAAGATTCGATTCGCAAATCGCCACTTATTTTTGCAACGGTTATCTCAGAGTATGGCGCATTGATGTTGACACCTGCTGCGTCAGTGACTTTAACGCTTCCATGACTGGTCGTGATTGTCGCAGTCTCTTTCAAATTTTGTGCAATGATTCGACTATAAGAAGCTTCAATGTTGACCTTACCTGATACCTCTCTTAAATCAACAGAGCCGTTGTTTGCCTCAATATTTACCGTGCCAGTCACAATGTTGAGCTTGACTTTCTTGGCTCCTGTGACCGTCACGTTGCCTTTGATAGATGAGGCAACAGCTTCCGAGTTTTTTAGATTGAAAATCGCATTGCCGGTTACATTATTTGCCTCTGCGCGACCGAAGCTTGATTTAATTGTCACGTCGCCTTGAATCTCATTTGCGGTTATATCGCCATAGCTATTGGTAATCGAAACGCCGAAAGTTGCAGGCACTTCGATTTGAATATTTGTGTTGAATTCGTGTTTTATGTCGTTTTTTACTTCATCGCGATTGGTTGAAATGTTCACCGAGCCATCGGCAGCTTGAGTAAGAAGCAATTTAATTTTTTCAGAGATTTCATTCGCATCCTCTTTTTTCCAGGCACGAACATTTTTCACTAAGACGGCTCTAGGAAAGGTCAATCCACTGACTATCTTTACATTGCCGTGGCTATTATTCACTGTCAAAGTGGCATTGGGTTTCAGTGTAGGGATAGCAATCGCTTCATCAGTGAAATTATAGGTCTCTCCAATGACCGAATCGCGCAGACTGCTTAAAAAGCCGGGCAATTTTAAGGATGCAAGCAGAGACGGATTGTTTACCGCTACGCGATTGGCAAGCACGCCCGAACCGATGATCAGAGTAACCATGAAAAGTTTTCCAAAAGAGAAAAGGCGAGGTGGCTTGCCATCATTTTGGCGATGAGAGTAGTGGCGAATCAGCTCTACACCGGCAAAAACAAACAACAACAAAATCCAATAACGACCATAGATTTGCAGTGCATTAAGATTCGAGTGGAAGCGTCCAGCGGAAAACAGCACGCCAATAAAGATGAGCAACATTCCGCCGACCGGTGATTTTGGTTGGCGTTCAACAGCAAAACCCATTACGCCTGCGACACCCGCGAGGATAGCAAATAATGGCCAC
>JANMSG010000358.1:0-2086 GCA_031389065.1 Acidobacteriota bacterium
AAGCGCCCGCTGTTGCTCGCGAGCCTCCTTGTCGTATATCACATACTGAATCAAATCTCGATCACAGATTGTGACATCTTGCTCTGACAGCGGCTCGACGCCATGAAATGAGATGTCGGAACGCAGGAACGCCAGCAGAGAATTGGGCTTGTAGGGAGCGGTCTTCACTCTTACGAAATCCTCGAACGGATAATGAGTGCTATTGGGGCAGCTAAAACTGCCATCTTTCGGTCGGTACAGCGAGGTACCCAGATGTGCGGCGCTTTCATCCGGTGCCAGATACAATAGCAAGACCACTAGCTTGGTATGCAGGTCTGAGTGTGGCTCAAGAAAGTACCCGGCGCGATGACGAATAAGCTGACACTCCACTGAAACCTCTGGCAAAGCGGTATCGTCGCTAAATCGTGCGCCCAAAGGTTCGGCAAAGGATTTGAGTACCGCCTGCGCTAACTCGTCTCCCAGAAACCATTCATCGAAATCATCCCAGAAATTTCTCAACTCATCAGGCAAGCCCTTCGTCCATCCTTGATTCAAGTCTCTCTGATCCCTATGCCGGAAATGATCGAGCTTCAAAGTGGTAACCTCAAACAGATTTTGATAAACAGTGCTGGCAGGCAAATGGCGTAACAATGCTTGATAGAAATCATCTGGAAAGACCTGCTCAAGATAATAGTGCGGGTAAGGCTCCGAGATAACCTCAGCGGCGCGTAGCCGCTCGACTATATGCGACAGAGAAGTTGCTGATAAACCTGATTTCTCTACCATTGACCGTCTCCATTAGGATCAACAACCAAATAACTTCACCACGAAGATCACGAAGAACACAAAGCCAAAGAATAGATCAATCAATTACGTGTTCTTTGAGTTCTTCGTAGCTGGCAAACTTATTTTATTTTCAATCCTTACTGTCCTTCCGCCTGGCGCACAAGTGGCAGTACCTCACGCCCGAAGATAACCATCTCGTCGAGTTTAGGCCAGCCAGAGATAATGAACTGCGACACGCCTATGCGTTTGTACTCCAGAAAGCTCTCTGCAAGCTCTGCAGGAGAACCCAGCAGCGTAATCGCCGAGGAACCGTAATAAGGCACCAGCCCAGCCCACAAATTTTGATTCAGCCAACCGACATTGTCTGCGGTAGCCAAAGCCTGTTTCAAGGTCTGAGAATCGCTACGCGTGAGAATGCTGCGCTCCTGCTTGCCTATATCTTCATCCGGGAGCAGGGTCATCGCGGCTTCGATTGCCTCCTCCCGTGTCGGTCTGCAAATGACGCACAAGCGAAGACCGACCTCGACTCCATGTTCGCGAAAATAGCTGACCGAAGGCTGTAGTTTTTCTGGCGTATCAATGAGCCGCATCCAGCAGCTGCCCCGACTGAGAGCCAGTTGTTGTGCCTGTTCGGAGTGTCCCGCGACATAGATTTCAGGAGCAGTCCGATGTGGCGCGACAAATGGCGTCAAGAGCCTTCCGCCTTCGATTTGCCAGTATTTGCCGTCAAAAGTCACCTCACCATCATTGCGCCAAAAGGCGTGACAGATCGCCAGAAATTCTTCGGCGCGGGCATATCGTTCATCATGTTCCAGAAAATCTCCGTAGCCGCGTTGCTCTGCCGTTGAACTACCGGCGACGATATTCAAGGCAATGCGCCCCTCAATCAGACCGGAAAGGGTGTTGATCTGTTGTACGAAAGTCGCTGGCTGCATAAGCCCTGTGCGGTAGGCAGCGATGAACTTGAGTCGCTTGGTTGCCAAGCCCACCGCACAGGCGATAGCAAAAGTATCCGGCTCATAACGGCTGAACGAAAGCAGCACCGATTCAATGCCTGCGGCTTCTGCACTACAGGCAAATCGTAGCCAACCTGCCATATCCGGCAGTGCGGCTGGTGAAAGGCTTTTTGTTGTGAGTACGCGAGAGGTCTCCTGAGCCGTTTTCATGGCGACCTCGCCGCCTTTGGGAAACATCCAGTGGAATCTCAAAGTCATGACTATTTCTATTGCCTCGCATCACCCGGCCAGCGTCGAAGTCGGACCGGGAGCGGTAGCGACCGGGTTTGTATGCCGCACCCGGTCGCTACCGCTCCCGGTTCTGA
>JANMSG010000360.1:0-14609 GCA_031389065.1 Acidobacteriota bacterium
GCAGACTCAGCAGGGATTCGTCAACAGGATCCAGATGTAAGCCAATCATGCCGCCTGCATCCGAAAAGAGTTCGCGTTGCTGTTTGCGCCGTCTAAAGAAAAGGGTCGTGCCGAGTATGCCTCCGGATAAAAGCATAATACCGCCTGATAAGCCAATCAGGTTGAAGGTTGACACCAGCATCTGTCCCACTTTTGGAATCGCAAACGGGTCATTGGTAGGAATGGCAGGATTTTGCAACCACTGCACCACGTAAGGATATTCGACGGTGTTGAGTAAAGCTTCGGCAAATTCGCGGTCTTCAAAGTTCGTAGCTCCAACGATGAAATTACCGACGCGCTTTACGAGAAAGCGATTGCGTTCGGCTTCCGAAAGTGTTGCCATAAAGCCGTTCAAACGATGCATCGCATCCGTACAAAATTGCGGCGTGTGATATTCGACGATGACAAGTTGCAAAGGCTGCGAAAGCGGCGCAGCCTGGTGGCTGAAAGCAGCCCCCGCTGAGGCTTTCTGTTTTGACGAAGGCATTGGTTTTGTCGCCTTCTTGTGAGCGTCATTGTTGAGCGGATTCTCCGCTTCGCTGGTTTTTCGATATTCGGCTACGACAGCTTCGGCATTGCCATCGAAAGAAAACATATCGCCAGCCCGCGCGATGTAAGCGTTGAGCGATTCGGGTCCCAGGAAATATTTTTCGCTTCCCCCAACGAGAGAATTTTTCGGCAACCTCTCCAACAGAATCGGTCGTTCGTCAGGTGCTTCGCCGTCGGGAATTTTTTCGTCAACTGCCAAAGCAAAACTCTCGTGAACGACCTCCGCCTTGCCGCCTTGCTTGGCGTTCGTCACTTTGACGAAGTAACTGCGTTTCCAGAAAACCATTCCGTCAGCAACAAAGTCGCAATCTGCGCCTATTCGGTTGGTTTTAAGTTTTTTCGGGTTTTCTTTCGCTGTGTAGATGAACAGACCAAAAGCAGCGTTAGGGTTTTCGGTTTTCAAGACGTCAACCCGCGTTGCGCCGTAGAGCCGCGATGCCGCAAGCGTGACGTTGTACTCCTGGTAAATCGCCGTTTTGTCCGAAGCCAGTGTAGCCAAAGTTTCAGATGTGTATTGCCTGACTTCGCTGGTGGCGACTGCCCCTGCGAGTTTTTCAGGCAATAAATCGGTTATGGAAATCGAAGGCGGCGGCGCGCCGGTTGTGACGATGGCGGTGGGGTTATCGTTAATTTTGTCTTTATTTGCGGTCACGATCAAAGGCGCGGCAATCAATAAACCAATGGCTATGGTTGATAAAAATCCTTTTCGACAATTCATGCGTTAAACCTCAAAGTTTGGGTACTTGTACTTGGTTATTCGTTAGCTGCTGTGTTTGATTCGGCTGAAGTTCAAACCAGTAACCAGTAACCCGTAACCAGAAACGTAAATCATTAGACACCGGAAACCGTGACTGTGTTCCCTCAATGAAAATCACTTGATGCGGCGAAGTTCGCCCAGTATCACGTTGGCATAATATTCGGGGTTATGAATTTCATCCAAAATAATCTTACCGGTTTCAGAGGCGCTGTCTATTTCAATGTCGCCCATTTTCATAAGTCGCTGCCACACAGATGCTTTCACCGTGACATCCTGTATTTTTGCAAGCGGGATATGTCTGACAGTCTTGGCGATGATGCCGTAGCGCATATCCAGCTTATGATTGGTGAGCGTGTAGACTTCGCGTCGTCTGAGAATATGTTTGTAAATCGGTATGGAAAAAACCGCTATGCCGATGCCGAGTATGATGAAGAACGTCACCCATCCATCCATGCCTTTAAGAACGCCGCTGCTGAGTATGCCCATCAAAGCGGCTACACCGATGACAAGAAGCGTGGCGATGGCATACCAGACCAACACGAAAACCAATGTCGGTCTGACGGTGAAGATGACGTGTTCGTCGGCGATAGGATGTAACGAAGAGGCAGCTTCGTTTACCCTTGCGCCTTGTTGATAGGCAGAAGGTTGCCGGGTCGGTTGAACAGTAGAGCCTGCGGCGGCGGCAACAGTCGCTCCGCACTTGTTACAAAAAAGGCTTCCTTCAATAAGCTGCGCGCCACATTTATTGCAAAACATATCTTTCTATCCACACACTTTCATCACTTGTATTTACTAAAGAGTTTCGCTTACCAATACATTCGCCAAAATTCTACCATACCAATAAATCCTGCGGCGAAGCGTCAGCGCACATATTTTAAAAGTGACTTCCTAAGATAACTATTCGCGTGAAGTTGTCGGGCATCTTATAATCCCCCTGAGCCCTCATACAAATCGGCATTGCTCCAGTTTGCGGTAAAGGAGTGGGAAGATGAATAAGGAAGAAAAAAACGATGTCACGATCCCTGTAAAATCGAAGTATGCGTATGCTTCAAGCCTGTTTACCAACCTGGACAAAGAGAGAGCCGCCTGGTGGTTGAAGCTTGCGGGTATAATTATCGCAGGCACAGCAGGCTCTTTGACTCTGCTGTTAGGCGCGGCAAGCTTTCCGCTTTCAGGCATTCTGGTGCGACCCAGGTTGAAACGCATGGCGCAGCTCAAAAGTCCTCACCTCAGAGCCTTCCTCAAACGCATCAGCGTTGAAATCGAAGACGTGACGATTCCTTCGTTCGACAATACGCGCTTGCACGGTTGGTGGATTGAAGCGGCAAAAGACGCGCCAACCGTCGTCTTAATTCATGGCGTGCATAAAAACCGCACGGATGTTTTGCGCGCCGCTTTGATCCTCAGACATAACGGCTTCAACGCATTGGTTTTTGACGGACGCGCCCACGGCAACAGCGAAGGGCGTTATGTGACGTATGGCTATTACGAACGCCGCGACGTAGAAACGGTCATTGAATGGTTAGCCAATGAAAAGCAGATAGACAAAAATCGCGTAGGACTGGCGGGCGAATCCATGGGCGCGGCGATTGCTTTACAGGTAGCGGCGCACAACGAAGGGATAAAAGCTGTTTGGGCTGACAGTCCGTTCGCTTCTTTGGGTCGAATCTCGCGCGAGTTTATTCAGAGCGCGACCCATTTGCCAAGCGCCGTATTGAGTCCTGTGATCTGGACGACAAAACACATGGCAAATTATCGCGGTAATTTCGACATGGCGACGATAGAGCCTGTGACGCTCGCTTCTAAAATTCAATGCCCGGTGTTTTTGATACACGGAACGGCGGACCAGTTGATCGCCACAGAGCATTCGCAAGTCATTTACGACGCCTTGACCGTAGACAAAGAGCTATGGATTGTCAAAGGCATACGCCACGCGCGCGCCGCCCGGCACGCCAAGCAAGAGTACAGCGAACGCCTGACGCGCTTCTTCAAAGAAAAAATGGCTCAAGCGGCGTAGAAAGATTTGTCCGATGATGAAAAAACGCCTGTTGATTTTCCATCAGGCGTTGACACTTTTGCGGTTGATTTGGTACTTTATCGGTTCCTTCATGTGAAGGATTTTTCCTGAGTAGCTCAATGGTAGAGCATCCGGCTGTAAATCGTTGCAGCTTCCACAGGTGACTGTGGTTGAAAAACTGGGTGAATTCAAGGAAACCTTCTCTGACAATCGTCAGAATGGCAATCTTGAGCGAAGCTTGCTGAATGGTCTGTGAAAACAGTGTAGGCAAGAACGTGCAGAGACTAGGATTGAGGAGCCTAACCAATAATATCCACCAGCGCCCGGCAACTTTTTTGAAGTTTGAGAAAGTTGATGAGATAGTCCGCGCCTTAGCGAAAGCTAGGGGTAAAGCGTAACCGGAGGGTTGTAGGTTCGAGCCCTACCTCAGGAGCTAAAATGCTAAAACGACCACCATTACGGTGGTCGTTTTGCTTTCCTACCCTCTATTTCTTCTCCTTAATAAGGTTACTTCACATTCAAAGATAATTGCAGATTACGGCATAAGCATTGCACTCTTCAATCGATGTGTGATGGTTTAAGCGAACACGTTGAACTGTTTCAATACATTTTTTAGAAGTGAGATGTATATCAATACAAATATCCTGCTTAAATCTAAAATTAGCGTGACGGGGAGAAATTAAAATGGATGAAATTAGAGACAAAAGAACGATAGTGCACGAAACTCCGGTCGTTGGGCGACCTGTAGTCGAAACTCAATATGAGCATACAGTTCAAGAACGAAACGGCTTGTCAGGACCGGCTATCGCTGCGATGGTAATCGGAGCGGTAATTGCTGCAATTTTTATTACCTGGCTCATCTTAAATAACCAGCAATCTGAAGATCTGGCAGCCGAGAGGGAGCGAGCTTTAATTGCTGAGAGAAACGCCGCCCAATCGAAAGCAGCGCAACAACCGCAGGCACAACCGCAGCAGCAACAGCAACCGAATATTGTTGTCTTACCGCAATCACAGCCCTCAACTGTGCAAGTGCCTGTGCCTGTGCCTACGCAAGCTGAACCAGCGGCGGCATCATCTGCCATAAGCATTGAGGTGGATGTGAATAGGAAGCTTCTGGATGACACACAATTGGGTTCCTATCCCGTTACTGCGAAAATTGAAAATGGCACGGTTACTTTGAGCGGTACTCTGCCAAATGACGATCTTAAAACGCGAGCCGAAAAGGTCGTCAGTTCAGTCAAAGGAGTTCGCCGCGTGGTGAACGATATTATTGTGCAGTAAGATAAAACTCTTAGCTCAAAATCCAGTACAAAAAAATAAAGCCGCTCTCTTGAAGCGGCTTTATTTTTTTTGCAACTCGTTGTCGCAGACTTGATTGATAAACAAACTTTCGATTATTGCCGCTTGCAAATCACAACACCCTCTGAATCAATTACCGATTGAAGGGCAACAAGCCTACATCTTGCTGTACGAAGATATCCATTACGCGCCGAGCGCTTGTTTACAATATGCCAGACACTTCTTCATCTCTTCCATTGTATCTTTGCCTGGGTACTCGTATTCGATGTTTGCTGGTATCGCCCATTTCTTGTCGCGCAATAATGTCAACACCTGTTTAATTGGCGTATCGCCTTCGCCGAACGGCACATTATCGCCTTGATTGCGCTTGCGGTCTTTGAGGTGCAAAGTGACAATGCGGCTATGGTGCTTCGTCAAATAATCAACCGCATCGAAATTGGCTGCCGTGAAATGCCCGATGTCTAAATTGACGCAAATATATTCGGATGAACCTTCCATAGCCTTGGCAAAATCATCCGGCGTGGCAAATTCATTCGGCTTGATATTCGAGTGATTGTGCATACCGACACGCATTTTGTACTTTTTGGCAAACGGGTCAACGCGCTTGACAACACTGAGAACCGCCGAAGAGGTGATGACTTTCGCGCCCAGAGCTTTCGCCATCTGAAAACCGCGATCAATCTCTTCATCCGTGTAGTCATCGCGGAAGCTGTAGTTGAAGGCATAGATATCGACGCCGGCGTTGTCAAATTTTTCGCGAATCTTTTTGCACTCATCCACGCCTTTCGTCAATCGCCACTCGCGCAGAGCCTCGCGTCTGGGAAGCTTTGAATCGGGAAACTGACGCGGCTCGACGTGACCCCCTTGCCAGAGTTCACAACTGCCAAGTCCTACTTCGACCATGGCTTTTATCATGTCATCGGTCGGAAGCGTACGAAAACTGTAACTCTGCGCGCCGATTAAAACGCCTTTGAATTTCGAGTTAATCATTTTGGTTTTGCCTGAAAGATTGGTCGAGAGTGTAGCCATCACCAAACCGCTCAAGGCAAGTTTGTTCCATTCTCTTCGGGTTAAATCTGCCATCTGTGGCTCCTTTTACAATTATTGATGAAAGTGAAGTAACGCTTCATTCGCGGCTCGGGGGCAATGATAAATCTGTCCAGTAGGTTTCGCAAACCTTGCGCGCGAATATTCTCTATGGAAAACTTGTCGCGTTCATTTCTATCAAGGCACAATTGTGCATCGCTACATTGCAAAAATTGGCTCGGAGAAAAATTTCATGTTCGGATTGATGAAAGCGCGTACTTGTTTGCAACCGGATGAATTGAAACTTCATCGCCGTCTGCATTATTGTGGAACCTGTAAAACGATGGGCAGTCTTTACGGGCAAAAGACGCGCGCCTTGCTCAATCACGACACGGTTTTTTTAGCCGAAGTGCTCTCGGCAATTTCCATCAACGAAGACTCGCTTAAAAGTTGGAACCGCGCTTATCAATCTTACAATTGCCTGTCGCTTCCTGATACGGACACGCAGATGCCTTTGCCCTTGCAACTGGCGGCCACTGCCACAGTCGTGTTGACCGAGTTCAAAATCGCCGACCACATCTATGATTCCAAGCGCCGCATCTGGAAAACCGCGCAGAGTTTTTTCTCGAATAGTTTTCTCGAAGCCTCTGTACAATTGAAAGAGTGGCAGTTCCCTCTAGACGAGTTACGACAGGCGCTGTTTTCACAGGAAGCAAGAGAAACCCGGGCGCTTGAATCCGACCAATCTGCGGCAAGGATACTGGACGATTTGGCAGCGCCTACGGCAATCGCGACGGCTCTGTTTTGCCAACATGGAGCGCGGCTCGTAGGGCAACCGTCGCAAGAACAAACCATGTACGCGCTAGGTTACCGCTTCGGCGCAATAGCCTATTTGATTGATGCTGTCGAAGATTTCGAGAAGGATTGGCGCAACGAGGGCTTCAACGCCATTCGTGCAGCCTACAAAATTTCCGATGCGAAACTGCCCGTTGAAATTCGCAAAGAGGTGGGTAAAAAAATTCGCCTCCTGCAATCACAACTCGAAGCATTGCTCCTTCATTTGCCAATGTCTGAAAGGATGCAGGCGATGTTTGCTGCACGACTCCATACCAATCTTTCGCGCAAACTCGGCAGCTTGCCCGTGCTGGATGAAAGCGGCGCACAGCTTTCGCGTCAGAGCACTTCGCAGCTTTCGCATCACGCTTGTAAAACGGGGGCGCGAACTTGCAAAACGAAGATGGCGATTTCCGAGCGCTGGCGAAACGCCGTGTTGTTTGGTCAAGAGATGGTACGCAAACACGGCAAGACAGCTTCAACATCGTTTACCAGACGCTCAACTTCGCGACTACAGTCGCCTCTGGTATTTGCTTCCGTCCTACCCATCGCATTTTTCGCGCCGCAGCAAATAACGGGCAGAGAATCTTACCGCGAGTGCCTGAGCTTAGGCTTAAACTTGATGTTTATAAGTTCTGTTATTAGTTCAATCACAATGATGCTCACAAAGCCATGGCGTTTCTCTACACCGCAAGGTCAGGAGTTTGGCACAGGCGGGCAGATGCCTCCGCTGGATGTGACAGATACAGTTGGCGAAGCAGTCAATCAAGCTGGCAGAAAACGCAGAGGCGGTGGCAATTCTTCAGAAGGTTGTTGCGCTAGCTGCGAGTGCTGTGAAGGAGGGTGTGAATGTTGTGGCGAGGGAATGTGTCACAGTTGCAATTGCTGCGATGGATGCGACTGCTGTGGTTGTGACTGCAATTGATGCGATTACCTGCAACGGGGGATGGCTAAAATTGAGACGATTTTGAGTTCTCCTGAACTCAAAGCCCTTGCGTGTTCAGGGCTTGAAGAATTGCACGGTTGAATCGTTACAAATACTCTTTATTGATTACGGCAGATTCTCTTTCAACAGACGAATGATGTTGCCGCCCATGATTTTTTCTATATCGGTTTCGGTGAAGCCTTCTGCCAATAATGCGTCGGTGATTTGCGCCAGGCCTGTCGTATCAAAGGGCGTGGGAATCGCTCCGTCGAAATCGGAGCCCAACCCTACGTGGTCAACACCTATCAAATTCACCGTATAGCGAATCGCTTTGGCAATCGCTTTCGCGTCGCTTCCGCATACGGCAGTATCCCAAAAACCTATGCCGATCACACCACCGTTTTTCGCTATGGCTTTCAGGTGGTCATCGCTCAAATTTCGAGTGTTGTCGCAAGTGCCTTTGACTCCCGTATGTGATACGACGACCGGACGAGTCGCCAGCGCCAACACTTCATCAATCGTTGCCAGCGAAGCATGCGCCAGGTCAATGATCATTCGCTTTGCTTCCATGCGGCGAATCATCTCTTTACCTTTTTCCGTGAGTCCGCCCTTTGCGACTCCGTGCGCTGACCCCGCGATGTCGTTATCGAAAAAGTGCGTAGGAGCCATCATACGAATGCCCGCATCGAACAACACATCAACATTATTCACCTCGCCGTCGAGCGCGTGCGCGCCCTCTATGCCTATGAAGCCCGCTGTGATGTTTGGCTCAGACTTTCTGCGTTCAAGATAGGTCTTTAAATCCTCCGCTGATTTGATAATCGTCAATTTTCCGTTTGAACGCGCAGCGAATTCGTGCAGGCGTTTCGCTTGATACAAAGCGCGCTCTTTCAAACTGCTCCACGCCGCAAAGGGCCAACGCTCGGCAATCGCAAGCATTGTGATATTGTCGGTCGAATCGTCATTGGCTTCGATGTTCATATTGCGCGGCGTTTTTGTGACGATGGTGAAAGCCTGCACAGCGACGTTGCCTTCAATCAAGCGCGGTACATCAACGTGACCGTAGGTTCCGCGTTCCAACAGATCGCGATTCCACAAAAGCGAATCGGCGTGCAGGTCAACGACGAGCAGTTTTTTATGAAGTTCTGCGCCCTTTTCCGAAGCCACGTAAGGCGGCGGCACAAGAACTGTGTTCATGCCTTTTTCAACTCGCGCAGGAACTACGAAAAAGAAAATGCCTGCGCCCAGCAAAAGCAGCAAGACAACGACGAGTAGAAGTTTTTTCATAGTTAAAAGAAGTCAGAAGTCAGAAGTCAGAATCGAAGAGAAAGTATGAAGTCGGAAGGCTGAACGATGAACGGTAGGAACTCTCTTTCTGTTCATACTTCATCGTTTCAAAGCTTCTGACTTCGGACTTCTGACTCCTGACTTCTTCAAGATTAATCGGCTGCGCCTTCGGCGATGACCGAATTGAGGTGAGTATCACGCGCAGCGCGCAATTTGTCTAACTCGGCGGCGACATTTTCGTCTTCGATGCCCAAGGCTTCAACATCAACTTCGGCGAATTCGATGATGCCCATATCAACGAAGGCTTTTTGAATTCGCGGTCCCCAAAGTCCTATGTCTTTAATCGTCGGAACGATACGTGTGAAGAGCCGCTTTCTGAATTGAATCATAATCTCGGCGTTTTCCAGAAAACTCATCAATTCCGGCAGGTTAAAGCCCAGACGTTGCCATACCTCTTCACCCAAAAATCTATCGCGCATCAAATAACAGGCTTCGACGGCGAACTCTTCGCGTTCGTCGCGCTCTTTGTCGCTCAGTTGCGGATAGTAGTCTCTGAGCGCCAGACGACCGAAGGCAACGTGACGCGCTTCATCTTCCATAACATAAGCGTTGATGGCTTTGCCTAAAGGTTCCGACGCCAGGTCACGAATCGTGCCGAATGCGGCAAGCGCCAGACCTTCGATGATGACTTGCATTGCCAGATAAGTGAAATCCCAACGGCTATCTGTGATCCCTTGTTCAATCAGCGTCTTCAAATGCACGTTGATTGGATAAGCCATTTGAATCTTTTCGCGCAAGTATTTGGAATAGATTTCAACATGCCGCGCTTCATCAATGACCTGTGTTGCGGCGTAAAACTTCGAGTCAATATCGGGGACGGTTTGAACAATCTTCGCGGTGCAAATCAATGCTCCTTGTTCGCCGTGAAGAAATTGCGAAAAACGCCAAGCCTCTATATGATGACGCACTTCGGCTTTGCCTTTGTCGTCGAGTTTGTTCCAAGTCGGCGAGCCATAAATCGAAACAAAATAATCGGGAAAACCGAGCGGGTTATCTAAATCAATTTCGGTTGACCAATCAATTCTTTCATTAGAATTCCATTGTTTATTTTTGCCCTTTTCATACAGATTGAGCAGGCGGTCACGACCTTCGTCGTACTCCCAGTTAAAAACGGTTTGCGTACCGTTGGTTGTAACATTCCATTGCGTTTGCTCTACAGGTAGCGTGTACATTCTTGTGCTCATGCCGTCTATACTCCTATCGCATTGTGATGGTATATGCTTACGTACAAGCGAGGGTATTTGGTTTCCTCAAACAAAGTCAAGCAGAAAAATTGAACAACATTCAATTTTCTCTAAAGGACATTGAGTCGTTATCATGCCAGTGCTAGAATGACGGCGTTTTACGTAACTCCTGGTGAAATCCCAAGCATAGAAGAGAGGGAGCAAACCCAATGAGAAATAAAAGATTGAAAAGAATCGTTGCCGCAACCTTGATATTGGTTTGGCTAGGCGCACAAAATTTTGACGCACAAACCGCTTTGGCTTGGGTCAGCAATCAAGCGAAAGCGACAAAGAAAGGCGCTTCGTCAGCCAGTCGCAACAGCGAAAAGCGCATCCTCGCCGCCGAAAAAGGCAAGGGCGAAGAAGGGAATTGGTTAGCCCATGGGCGCACCTTCAACGAGCAGAGATTCAGTCCGCTCAAACAAATCAACGACAAAAACGTCAAAGATTTGCAACTCGCCTGGTCGCTGAAACTTGATGTTGACAGAGGCACAGAAGCAACCCCCATCGTCATTGACGGCAAGATGTACACTACGGGCGCATTCAGCATCGTCTATGCTCTGGACGCCAGGACAGGAAAGTTGCTCTGGAAATATGACCCGAAAGTGCCGCGCGCATATGCAGCCAACGCTTGCTGTGATGCCGTCAATCGCGGAGTTGCGGTGTTGGACGATAAAGTTTATGTAGCGACGCTTGATGGTTTCCTGTTGGCGCTTGACACGGCAACCGGAAAGCTGGTTTGGAAAGTTGATACCATCACAGACCGCAAGCGCCCCTACACAATTACCGGCGCGCCACGCATTGCGAAAGGCAAAATTATCATTGGCAACGGCGGCGCAGAGTTCGGCGTGCGCGGCTATGTGACGGCTTATGAGGCAAAGACCGGTAAACAGGTCTGGCGATTTTTCACCGTGCCGGGCGACCCGAAAAAGCCTTATGAAAGCAAGGCTATGGAGATGGCTGCAAAGACCTGGACAGGCAACAAATATTGGGAGTACGGCGGCGGCGGCACCGCTTGGGATTCAATGGCTTTCGACGCGGATTTGAATTTGCTCTACATAGGGGTAGGCAACGGCGCGCCCTGGAACCCAGGCTACAGAAGCCCCGAAGGCGGCGACAATCTTTATCTTTCCTCAATCGTCGCGGTCAATCCAGACACCGGCCAATACGTCTGGCACTATCAAACTACGCCTGGTGATAAGTGGGATTACACCGCTACACAGCACATGATTTTGGCTGACCTGGAAATTGCAGGCCGTACCAGGCAAGTGTTGATGCAAGCGCCCAAGAATGGTTTCTTTTATGTTCTGGATCGCAAGACCGGCGAGTTTATTTCCGCCGAACCGTATGTGAAAGTTACCTGGGCAAAAGGCGTTGATAAGAAGACGGGTCGCCCGATTGAATCGGAAACCTCCAATTATGCCAAGCAACCGCAATTCACCTTTCCCAGCCCGTACGGCGGACATAACTGGCAGCCTATGTCTTTCAATCCGCAAACCGGATTGGTGTACATTCCGGCTCAGGAAGTGCCGTTTATTTATGTCAACGACGCGAAATTCGAGATGCGCAAGCGCGGCTTCAACAACGGCTTGGGGCTGGTAGCGCAGGGCATACCGGAAGACAACTTTTCCGTCGGGGCGATTCTCAAGATGACCAGCGGAAGTCTGTTAGCCTGGGATCCTGTCAATCAAAAAGCCGCGTGGAAAGTAGAATACGATAATCCTTTCAATGCCGGCGTTCTTTCGACCGCAGGCAATCTGGTCTTCACAGGCACAGCAGACGGGCGTGTCGTCGCGTACTCCGCAGATAAAGGCGAACCCTTGTGGCAAGCCGCAGCACAAACCGGCGTCATTGCTCCGCCGATAACCTACACGGTTGATGGCGAACAATATGTGACGGTGATGGCAGGGTGGGGCGGGGCATTGGCTCTGGTCGGCGGCGATATAGCGAAAGCCGCAGGCGTTCGTTCCATCGCTCGCGTGTTGACATTTAAGATTGGCGGCACAGCTACACTCCCGCCGCTTCCTGCCGAAGAACTGATGCCGGATGTTCCGGCATTGACGGCTTCTACAGAGACCGTGCAAAAAGGTCGAGAGCTTTATCATCAATACTGCGTCTTCTGTCACGGTTTGTCAGCCGTAGGCGGCGGCGTGATTAAAGACTTGCGATTTATGAGCACAGCGCGTCACCAATCGTTTGCAGGAATCGTGACCAACGGTTTGCCTGCGAAAGGGATGCCAAATCATGAAGGCGTGCTTTCAACCGATGAGATCAAAGCGATTCAGGCATATATCATCAAACGCGCCAACGACGAAAAGAATCGCAAAGCAGTAAATAGCGGGAAATAACTCAAAAAAAGATAGCCAGATGTGGGACAACAGATGTCAGATGCTAGCTGTCGGATGGTAGAATATCAGTCGCTTCTTCATTCGCAAGAGATGATGATGAGAACTAAGCAGTAAGGCAAAAGTTTTTGGGTAGCTCCATAAAGGTAAACTTGCGGCGGCTATTGACTCTCCCTTTTGCCTTTTGCCTTTTTACTTTTGCCTTACTGCTTATCTGACATCTGCTTTGATTCAAGGAATTCTATGGACTCGGAAAGGGACGACGGAACCAGGCATATAGACGACATCACGACGCCTATAGAGAAGGTCGAAACAAAAATTGAAGATACTCTGGTTGAAGAGACTGTCTCTATCGTTCCGCTATTCAATAACCGTTACTTAATCGAAAAAGAGCTGGGGCGCGGCGGCATAGGCATCACCTACCTGGCGCGTGACAAGCAATTGCACTCGATGCCCGTCGTCATCAAAGTCCTGATTGAAAAGCCCGGCACCGGAGCCTGGATCAAGCGAAAATTTATTCAAGAATCAGAAGCCTTGACGCGGATTTCGCATCCCGGTGTCGTCAAGGTGTTAAACCGCGGCGAATTCGACGAAGGCAAGCCTTTCTTCGTCATGGAGTTTGTCGAAGGCCGACCGTTGCGCTCTGCAATGGTGCCGGAAGGAATGGATTTTGAGTACGCCGCACACCTTTTGCAAGAGTTAGGTCAGGCGCTGCACGCCGCCCACGAAAAGAAAATCGTTCACCGCGACCTCAAACCCGACAACATCTTGTTACAAAATCTCAGCGGCGGCGAAGAGGCTGTAAAGATTATTGATTTCGGCATCGCAAAATTCACCGACTCGCAAGTTGGCAATACTACGGATGGCAACATCATCGCCGGTTCGCTCAATTACATGGCTCCCGAACAGTTGCTCTCACAATCCATTTCGCCGGCTACCGATATTTACTCGCTCGGCGTCATTGCCCATGAAATGTTGACCGGCCGCAGACCCTTCAATCCGGATGCCAAACAGTTGCTGGCTTCTATGCAACAGCTTTTGACGATGCAGCGCAAAGGCATAGATCTGAAGCCCAGGCAATTGCGGCCCAGTCTTCCCGAAGCAACGCAGGAAATTTTACTCAAAGCGCTGCTTTACGAACCGCAAAACCGCCCGCAAGATGCCAGAAAATTTTGCGATGATCTGGCGCATTCTTTAACCGAACAGGCGAAATTTTTTCCGCCTGACTGGCAAAGGTCTCCCGAAACGGCGATCATCGGCGCAGTTCAAACAGATGGTCTTGCTCCGAATAGGAAAACCAAACCTCCTTCCTCGCCTGAAAAATCGAATGCTCCTTTTTCGACAGAAGATATAACAGAGACATATATTGCATCATCAAATGTGGGCGTAGAGTCAAAAAATGTAAGCGTAGAATCAAAAGTTGATTCGCCAATCGTCAAGAAACACTCTTTCAAGCCGTTGCTTCTCGCAGGCATTCTCCTCGCTTTGGCAGTTGTCGGCGTGATCATTTGGCAGGCGGTTAAGATAAAACCCTTGCCCATTGTTTCGCCGCCGCCCAAGCCTGAAATCCAGTTGAGTTACTTTTTGACGGTGCAGCGAGATCCGAATCGTAAAGGCGGCAGCAAGCCTTTTCAACTCGACCGCGAAATGCTCTTTAGCGACGGGGATCGCATACGCTTCACCTTCGTCGCGCCGCAAGACGGATACCTCTATATTTTCAACGAAAGCCCTGACAAAGGCGCGGCTCAATTCACCATACTCTTTCCTTCGCCGACGACCAATAATGGCTCTTCCAAATTGACGGCAGAGCAACAGATTCTCATTCCGAAGAATGGACAATGGTTCGAGCTCATCAAAGATGAAGGGACGGAAAAGCTCTGGATTGTCTGGGCAACCCACAGTTATGAAAAATTGGAAGCGCTTAAAAAATGGGCGAATCCGAATGATTTGGGCGAGATTAAAGACTTGAATCAGGTTGTTGACTTGAATCAACTGCTGGTTTCTCAAGCCGACAATTCACCCGCAGTTGAAAAAGATGAATCGCAAAAACGGACAACTTTAAAAATACAAGGCGATATACTGGTGAAGATGATTGCCTTGGAACATCACTGATCATACTCGAATTAGAAAATAACTCGCGTTGTTGAGAAGCGGTCTTTGTCTGCCAGAACACGTAGTGAAAAACCCCGTCGCAACATAATTTATTATTTAGGCAACCCATTATGATAAATAAGAACCTTTTGTTTTT
>JANMSG010000384.1:0-1514 GCA_031389065.1 Acidobacteriota bacterium
CCCCTCCCCATTTTTCAGGATCTGAAGAGTATTTTTTGCCGATTAACTCGTCTTGGATATTTCGCCCAGCTACAATTTCATAATATCCATCTTGTCCTGTCAACTCAATGGAGGCGCTATCGTAGGTTACGAGCTCAGCCAGAGAGTCAAAAATGATCTCAAACAGCCGGTCAATCTCTATGGATGTGGTTAAGGCCTCGGTGGCTTTATGGAGAATTTCAGCTTGCTTTCGCCGGTGCTGTTCCGCATCAAACAATTGCGCATTCTCGATCGCAACGGATGCATAATTAGCGATGGTTAATCCCAGCCTTTCATCTTCCTCTGTAAAGTGGCTTATTTGATAACTTTCAAGCGTGATCATTCCGATTGTTTTGCTTTTGGCGATCAGTGGGATGCCCAGAAATGACCTTACTCGCGCAAGATCTCCGATGAACTGAAAGCGCTTGTCAAGAAGGCAATTATCCACTCGCACAGTATGTTTTTCCGTAACGACATAATCATTTAGTGGATACTCATCAAGTTTAAGGCAACTGCCCCCTGCCAAACTAACCGCTTCATTTCCAATGGCAGCTAGGATGTTCAAATGATCCCTCTCTAATAACTGGATCGTTCCGGTATCGGATGAGATGATCTTGACAAGCTGGTCAAGAATCGATTGCAGAACCTGATTAAGGTCCAGGGAGGATGCGGCGGCGCGGATAAGTTCCAGTATCGCCGTTTCGCGCTGACGCTGTGTTTGTTCCGCTTCGAAAAGCCGGAGCTTCTCAATCGCAGTTCCCAAACCGCCAGCGATTGTATTTAATAGACGTTCATCCTCGTCGTCAAAGGCATTGACTTGTTTGCTTTCAACATTAACCACCCCAATAATATGATTATGCACCCAAAAAGGGACACATAATTCAGATCTGATTTCCGATGCTATTTGTATATAGCTTGAGTCTTTTGAAATATCGTTTACGCGTATGGATTTGCCGGTTGTCACTGCTCTGCCTGTAATGCCCTCGGTGACTGGATAGCCATCCTGCCATGAGTTAATGCTTGCTCCTTGATAAGAAGGGTGGGGGGTTAGCATATCCTTTTGTTTATTAAGCAAGAGAACACCGCAGACTTCTGAATATATGGCCGCGGTAATTCGAGTGACCTGCTCAATGATTTCACTTTCATTATTGCTTTGCACGCCCGCCACGGAGCTGGCATGCAGAACACTCAATGCTTTTAATTGGCGCGCAACAATCCTTTCGGCTTTTTTTCGCTCTGTAATATCGTGTGCTGTGGCAATGACCACGTCTCGTCCAAAGTATGTGCCCTTGGTTAATGAGACTATTTTGGGAAATATTTGGCCGTTACTTCGAAGGCTCCAAAACTCAAATTCTTGCGATTCTCCAGAATAAGCCAGTTCCAACCTAAGCCCAAAATCTTTTAGGTCGTTTTTCTCTGGCGCGCTCAGGGCTTCAAACTTTTTCCCGACGAAAAATTCACGGGGATGCCCGTCCATTTCAATTGCGCTTTGGTTG
>JANMSG010000400.1:0-3313 GCA_031389065.1 Acidobacteriota bacterium
TGAAGCTATCCTTGCTTACTGCAAGCCGATGTCAGAGTGCGACAGCACCGATCTGATTCACTACGGTGAGATGGAGTGGCGTGTGGTACCGCTGCCACTCGTAGGCCAGACCAGCGAGGAATGGCACCCAGCGTTTCAAGAGGGGGGGCGCGGATGACGCCTTCGTTGTTGACGACGGTATCGAGCAACGCATTGGCGCTGCGCGCACTGAGATAGACATTGCCGCCGTCGGCGTTGATGGATCCTTTGTTCAGCGCGGCGGCATTCAGTGCCGCTTCATCGACCACGACTTTGATCAGCCCGTCGCCGACCATGTCGAGGGTAATCTTGTCGCCCGCGGCAAGCGCTACGGTGCCCATGCGGGCGGCGATGATGCCTTCGTTGGCTACCTGGGGCCCGAGCAGCGCGACATATCCGTTGGTCGCCGTAATGCTGCCCTGGTTCAGGACGGTGCCAGTGATATTGCCGCCGTTGGTCCAGACATTGTGGCCGGCATAGAAATCCGCGTTGCTCATCTGCAGTGTGGTGCCGACAAAGGCGACGCCTGTAGCGACCTCTCCTCCCGGGCGGATGTAGACGCCTGCAGCGTTGCTCAGATAAAACGAGCCGTTGGCCGAGAGCCGTCCGAAGATTTCCGACGGCGTATTGCCCGTAACGTTTGCGAGACCTACAGAGGCCGCGGAAGGCTGATTGACGATGACCGAATAGCCACTGCCAATCGAAAACGTACCGAAGTTGTAGATGACCCGGTTGCCGAACTGGTCGATCTGCATCGTGGTCGCGTTGGGCTGGCTGATCGTGCCCTGGGACGCACCGCCGACAACGGTGCCGCCGGTGGGCAAGGTCTGCGCAAAAAGCGACGCGGGCGCGCCAAACGCGGTGGCGATCGCGAAGGCGAGTGCTTTATGCTGGAACCCTGCAGAAGGAGAGCGCGCGTCGAGATTGAACGGAACCGGCGACTTTTTGTTTCTCATATTCAATCCCCCGAACTCACGAGCGAGCGCGCGAGGGGAATTCCCCCGCGCCGCACTATCTGCGCTGCAGTTTAGTCTTGCAACAATTCCCGGAATGTTAAATTTTTAACGGTAACGTCGCCGTCGCACGACGGAACCGTCAGAACCACTTGATGCCCTGAACCCACACTCGCGGAATGCGCCTGGCGGTGTCCGAGGTGGGGAGCTCGTTCTCGTTGCGCCAGGCCGCCGTCGCGCGAATCAGGAAATCCGTGTCCTTGCCGACCGACGCGCCAATGCCATAACCCGACAGGCGCCGCTCATTGGCACTGTCGGTAGGCAGCTGATCTTGATTGATACGCACCCAACCTTGATCCCAGAAACCGGTCAGCGTGACGTCGCCGCCGCCGAGCTTGAAGCCGGGAACGATGTACCTGATCTCGCCCTGGAAGAGCGCTCCCGTATCCCCCAGCGCCTCGCCCGTGGGATAGGCCCGGATTCCGCTTGGGCCTCCCAATGAGAACTTCTCCGCCGACATCATGTTCTTCGAAGCCACCTGCCCCTGGATTGCGAGGAGCAGGCTCGCGTTGTCGGTTATCTTCTGCAGCCGGCGGAATTCATAGTTGTGCTTGGCAAAACGACCATGGGTCTTGCGCCCTGTTGCTGCCTGGTCAACCACGAGTGTTCCTGGGGTCAGGATGAGGGCATTGCCCTCTGTAAGCGTATAGCCGAATGAGTTAAGGCCTCCCCCCAGCAATCCATCTCGCAGGTCGCCGACAACCCCCACGTGAGTAGCTGTAATGGTTCGATTCTCATTGGTACCTGTTGACTCGACGCGGTCATTCAGGCTCTTGTCGTCGTGGGAAACCTGCAGGATCAAGTTGCCGCCACGGGTGCGTATCAAGGGGTGAAACGCCGCGATCCCGACAATCGAACCGACCCCATGCGCCTGAAGATCAAGGAAGTCCCTGCCAAGCCGGTAATGAAAAGTCGTGTACGAGACACCAATGCGCGTGCCCCAGGGCCCCACGGGCAATATATAGCCGAGCCGGTAGAGGCCCATGGGCTCATCCGTGTGCATGGCATTGGCCGAAAGCTGGTCGCCAAGCGCAAGCGGGTTGTTGAAATTCACGTTCAGGCTGTAGCGAATCGCCCCGGTAAACCGGTTGCCGGCGTTGTCAACGCTGACATTGCCGTCGTAGAAGCCGGGCGAACTGGAGACATTGATCCTGAGGTCCGCAGCGCCGATTGTCTGGCTGGGCTTGATTTCCGAACTCACCACCGCGTTGGGGAAGTCGTTCAGCATCAGCAACGGCGTCTCGAGGCCGGTCTCCGTGATGAGATCGCCCTGCTGCAAATGCTTTTCGATGATGCCGCGGATGATTCCTTCGCTGAAACGCGTGCCTTCCTTGATGCTCACTTCAACCTTGCCAAGGCGCGCCTCTATCACCGCGATCTCGACGACACCGTCCTTTATCTCTTGCTGCGGCAGATAGGCCTGCGCAAGGAAGTAGCCTCTCTCCCGGTAATAAGCGCGCACTTTGGTGGCGGCATCGTTCAGCCCGTCGATGTTCTGCTCCTTGCCGACGAACTCCCTGACCTGGGCAGTCAGAACTTCTTCGCTGAAAAGCGTGTTGCCGCTGATGCGGAATCGCGCGACCGTGACCTTGAGTCCCGGCGCCCCGAGCGCGGGACGCGGCTCTGCAGGGCGCGGCACCACGTCAGGGGCGAGGCGTGGCGTCGCCGCTGGCGGCTTGGAGCCCTCGAGAATTGATCCGGCATCGGGTCGCGGTTGCTGCTGCGCGAAGGCAGCGGCACTCAATGCAGCAATCAATGCTGCAAACCAGAATCGCGGAAAAGCGGATCGAAAATTCGAATGTAAAAGTGCGACGGCCCTACGCGCGTTTCGCACAGCCCCACTCATCGCCTCATCACCCCATATGGCGAGCTGAAAATTCTTTTTAAGATCCAAGGGTTAGGAGCCTTTTTTTATCAATGGCCTGAATTCTGTGTACTCCTGGGCGAGGATAGCGTGAAATATTGCCTTCGGCAATCGCAATGCATGCGTTTGGAACCAACTGTTACGCAATTGTGTTGCAAAGACGCAACACTACCAACTTTCTGATTTTAGATAAAAATATGTAAATTTCTATCATCCGTTGTCACCGTACGATCGCCTCTCAAGAACCTCCCAAATCTTGATATCGAGCTGTCCAAAATAGAAAAGCCCGACCCCTTGGGGGGATCGGGCTTTTCGTTGAATGGTCTGGCGGTGACCTACTTTCGCATGCGAATGCACACTATCATCGGCGCAAACCCGTTTCACGGTCCTGTTCGGGATGGGAAGGAGTGGTTCCAGG
>JANMSG010000443.1:0-6743 GCA_031389065.1 Acidobacteriota bacterium
ATTGCGGTGGTAGTCAACGCCCTGCGGGCATTGGGATCAGGATATCAAATCCCCAGGAAGCCATCTCTTTGACCGCCCAGTCGGCGGCATTTTTGTGATTGGGCGAACCCGTAAGACGCGGGCCGTAAATGTCCGTGAAGACGTGCAGGGTGTTCATGATTTTTGAATTTTCCATGCCCTCTTTGCGAATTCTGGCATTGATGTCCGGGTCTGTTGCCGATTGCGAAAGCCCAGACAAGGGACTGATTACGAGGAGCAATAACAGAGCTATTGCGCGCATTTTAATCATTGGTTTTCTCCGATGAAAATGATGACTGTCCACTGATAACGATGCAGAGATTATACGTTGAGCCGAAGCCAAAGGTAAACCGGGAATGCTTTGACGCGGCGGGGCAGTTCAGAAAATCAGCTTGAGCGTTATTCGCTTCGCAACAGTCTATCTATGCCACCAGCCGCTATCAATTCAAAGTGAGAATCCATTTCAATAAATAAGTTCCAAGGCTCGCGAGTAAGAAGTTGCGCCGTTTTCTCAACGACTCGCTTTTCTAATTCTTCATTTCGTTTTCCCTTCCAAAGAGTATCTGCTAATGCGACTAACAACTCTTCAAAAGAGCAATCTAATGTTTGCCATTGACCGTGCGATATGCAGCATCGGGCAAGCTCAGGAGAAATGCCTTGCTGCAAGAGAAACTCTTCTCCCGCCGATTCATGTCTCTTTCCTTTTACGCGCAGTTCGTCAGGATATTTAATTTTTCCCGCATCGTGAAAGGCAACGCCTACGCGAACAAACTTGGCGTCAAATGGGACGTTCATTTGGTCAAGTTTTTCAATCAATAATTCCGCTGCTTCACCAACTAAACAGACATGACGAATCAGTTTATCTGGCGCGCCCAGCTCTTTTAAGAAGGCATAAGCCTCAGCCGTATCGTTGAATTGTAATGAACGATTGGCTGTTATGATCGCCATTTCTAACTCACAATTACTTCTGCTCAAGGCGTTTGAATTCCCAAACTCCGCCATTCTGTTTCAAGGTCACGCTCATCACCTTATCGGCCTGCGAATTGAAGATTAAGACGATGCCATCGAATTCCAGAACCGTGAAGGTATTTTCGGTGATTGCGCCCAGAGTCAACCAACTCTGTGTGTTGAATTTTGCCGTCAGTTTGCCCTCTTTAACAAGAAAATTGAAATCGCCAAGCTGTTCGTTTTTATAAAAGCCTTCGTTACTTTTTAATAACTCAGCGCTGATCTTTTGAAATGGCTTGGCTCCGGCTTTCTGTAATAAATCAGCAATCTCCAGGTGCTTGGCAGTATCTGCCTTATCCAGCGCTTTGGTTAAGGTTTCAGGCGCTACACCGCCTTTCTCCAACACCAGTTTCACAAGCGGAACCGAGCCTTTTTCTACGCCCAGGTTCAATGCCGTACCTTTGTCCTTTGCGCCTTTTTCAATAAGCAATTGGACGATTTCAACAAAACCTTTCGGGGCTGCCCAACTCATAGGCGTGGCGTTATAAAACGTGTCTCTGACATCCGGGTTTGCGCCGCGCTCAAGTAAAAGTTTGACGACTTCAACATGACCTTTGTCACAGGCATAGGAAAGCGCCGTTGCGCCATATTGTGTCTTTGCATTTACATCCGTGCCTTTGTCTAAAAAGGCTTTGACTGCTGCCGCATCGCCTTTTCTAGCAGCCGCAAAAAAAACATCATTCTGAGTTTGCGCGAGTGCTGAAATTGAAAGTAGTAGCGTGATGATTGAGATTACAATTTTTCGACCAAACATGGGCTTAACTCCTTTTTATTAAATCGGCTGGGATTAGTTAATATGGACTCAAATATTTCTCGCCGTCAAAATGAATCAGGTGGTCAGGATTTTCTGCTATCCAAACTTCTGTTTCCCAAGCAATATCCATTACCCACTTTCTGAAATCACTTTTCTTCAAGAAGGCTGTCACAAATACGATTTTAGCCGTGCAATTGTTTGTCGATCTTTTTAGTTCTAACACTCTGGTCTCGCTCATCGTTCCACTGCTATGCACAGCTTCGATCAGATAAAGCCAGTTGCGCTCTGCATCATAGGCTATAATATCCGGCAATACTTCGTGCGACAGTTCAAAGAAGTTCAACTGCTCAAGTGCACCCTTTTCTCTATGCAGAATCTTTTTTGCGGTATCACCGATGTAAAGAAGCTGACAGCCTTTTCCAAATCGTGGCAGGAATTCTTCGACAATACTTTTCTGTAATACGTTGTGTTCGCCTTGAGATAGTTTAATGGTTACGCCACCAGGTAACTCAACGGGTATTCTTGGAAAATCTCGCTTGCGGGCAAGAATATCAGATAAGGACTCTCTGCTTTGCAAAAAAGTAGAGAGTTTCTTTGCCCAAGCTTTTGTTTTAAATGCTTTTACGAGTTGCGCGAATTCCGATTCCAAGCCGTAGCCGCGTGTTGGGTCGTTGGTTGCCGCACCCGGCTTATCGCCGCTGTTGATTACCAGATTTGCTAAGACCAGAAACTTCAAATCTTTTCTGCGAATGTCATCATACGAACCGCTCGAAATATTTTCCTCAAAATGTTGATTGATGAAATTGATAATATCTCGCGTTTTAAGGCTCGGTTTGTCATTCAAGCTTTTTGCTGTTTGCCATGAAGTAGTCACTCCTGCGACTGCCAAAAAGCACATGGCGATTCTTTGCAAACGTCTTTCCGTTTGCAATTCGATTGGAATTCCAACGCTTTGTAATATATCAACCGCCTCATTAAGAAGCTCTTTGATGTGCGGCGATTTTGTACTCTGTTGGAAGTGGTCGGTCATTTTAGAAAAGAGCGAGTTGCTTGTTGATATTTAAAGGCGATTTTATAAGTTCAGACTGTGAAAAAAGGATCCCACAATCAAAATAATCTTTGACACAATGTGCCAGATGTTGAGCTAAGAGCGGAGGCACCGCATTGCCTATTTGATAAAACTGGCTTGTTTCACTTCCGTAAAATTCAAACCAATCAGGGAAACTTTGCAATCGTGCAGCCTCTCTGACCAGCAATCTTCGTCTTCGCCCGTCAGCAAGTTTGATACGTTGCATATCACCAGTTGGAGCGGCTATATTTCGACAAGTTAAAGTTCGTGCCGGTTTGTTTGGGTTCAAATCGCGCGGATTGATACACTTTGAAGCGATCTCGTATTTCTTCACATATGCGTCCATAGAAGGCGTAAGAAATTTCGATTCAGGTGGTATTGTTTTCATCAAATCACCAATCGCTTCGGCAACTGTGTTTTTCTTTTTTTCAATCTTAGGAAATTGGAACTCTCCTTTGTGACCAACAACGAAAAGCCGCTCTCGATTTTGCGGAACTCCAAAATTAACCGCATTTAAAAGCTCATGTTCAACTATGTAACCAAGCGATGCAAGCTGTTGAAGCATCTCTTCAAAATACCATTTGTTTGAGTAGAGCAAGCCGCGTACATTTTCAAAGAGCCAAATATCTGGCTGAACTTTTTTGATAGCTTCTAAAAAAATAGGGAATCCATTTCGCGGATCGTCAATCCCACGTTGATGTCCACCAACACTGAAAGGCTGGCACGGCGGTCCGCCAATGATGATTTGGGCTTGCGGATATTCACTCTTAATATTCAACTCGGCTTCAAAACATTCGCCAAGTAAGTTGGTCGAATAGGTAGTGGCCGTGTCCTTATCTTTTTCAAATCCAATGGTTTTGAAACCAAGCGACTCAAAGCCAAGAGCTAAGCCGCCGCAACCTGCAAACAAGTCTAAAACCGTTTTATCGAATGAATGATTCGGCTTTAAGCTCGCCTGAAGTCTTTTGATGTAGTCCATAATAATGTTCAAATAGACTCTGTGAAATAAGCAGATTAAAATGTCTAATGCTTTGTCGACTCTTTAGATTACTTGCTTGACGCGAACAATCGCAACATAATATCTTGAAGGTAACCCAGTCAAGCAAACATCTATTCAGTGGAACCCAGGCGGGCAGATGTTGCGTGATAGTTTACCGAGAAAAAAATCTCAATTGCTTGAAGAATCTTACTATGCAAATTAGGACCTCTAAATTTTTATCTCTCTTTTTCGCGGGTCTTTTAATCACGCCGATTTTCGCTTCCTCGCAGCAGAAACCCAATGCGACTGCGGGCGCTGCCTCAGGAAGCGATTGGGTCGAGTGGCGCGGCCCGACGCGCGATGGCGTCTCGCCTGAAAAAGGCTTGCCGGGAAAATGGTCGCCAAAGGGCGAGAATCTGGTTTGGAAAGCGCCTTTTGGCGGTCGCTCCACGCCGATTGTGATGGGCAATCGCGTCTTTATGTTCAACTCGGCTGGCGAAGGCGAAACCATGCAAGAGCGCGTCACGAGTTTGGACGCAGACACCGGCAAAGTTCTCTGGGAGTATCGCTTCAATGTCTTTGCATCAGATGTGCCGCCGCGCCGCATTGCCTGGTCATCGCCAACCGGCGACCCGGCGACGGGCAATATTTATGCCTTCGGCGCGTGCAATGAATTGGTAGCCTTGACTAATGATGGTAAAGAGCTTTGGACGCGATCCCTGACCGATGAATTCGGTGCCTGGACGACGCACGGTGGTCGCACCGTTTCGCCTATCATCGAAGGCGATTTACTCATCGTCAGCACCATCATTGATGGGTGGGGTGACACAGCGCAACGCCGCCATCGCTATTATGCTTTCGACAAAAAGACCGGCGAAACCATTTGGGTCAGCACGCCGGGCGGTCGTCCTTTCGATACCACCTATTCAACGCCGATAACGACTACGATTGACGGCACGAGGTTGATGATTGCGGGTGCCGGCGATGGCACAGTCAACGCCATCAAAGTCAACACCGGCGAACCCGTTTGGAGCTACCCTGTAAGCAAGCGCGGTGTCAATCCGGGAGTCGTTCTCAAAGGCACTACGGCGATTATCACGCACCAGGAAGAAAATCTTGATACCAGCGAAATGGGTTTGCTTGCGGCAGTTGATGCAGGAGCGAAAGGCGTCATCGGCAAAGAGCAGATCAAGTATGCGCTCAAAAATTTTCAACTCGGTCCGTCTTCACCTGTGCTTGATGGCGACCGCCTCTACTCGGTTGATGCCGGAGCGAATCTCTTAGCCTTTGATACCAACACCGGCAAAGAACTCTGGCGACAAAATCTCGGCACGATTCAAAAAGCTTCGCCTGTTTTTGCAGATGGTAAGCTCTATGTCGGCACAGAAAATGGCAAATTCTTCATCTTGAAACCGAGCGCAACCGGTTGCCAGATTCTTGACGAAGATGAACTCGAACCCATTGATAAAGATACAGTGCAGGCTGTGACCAAAGAAGGCGATGAACTGATTGCCGCCAATGAACAAATCATTGCTTCGGCAGGCGTGTCGCATGGGCGCGTTTATCTGGTTTCAACAAAAAATATCTACTGCATTGGCAAGAAAGGCAAGACCCCTGCCTTTCAACCAAGAGAAGCAAAAGTTGAGAACGCGCCAGCCAATGCTGCGGTAGCGCACGTTCAAGTTACGCCTGTTGATTTCGTGATGCAGCCGGGCGCGACAAAGAAATTCAAAGTACGTCTGTTTGATGATCACGGACGTTTCATCCGTGAAGAACAAAACGCTACCTGGGCGCTTGATGGTTTGAAAGGCGCGGCAGGTAGCAACCAATTCACCCCGGCATCTGACGCGGGAGTGCAGGCGGGGAATCTGAAAGTGACGGTTGGCAACGTCACGGGCATAGCGCATGTGCGCGTCATTCCAACTCCGCCCTTCACCGAAACTTTTGACGCATACTCAGGCGATGTAATCCCCAGGCATTGGATTAACGCAACGGGCAAATACAGTGTGCGCGAGGAAAACGGCAATAAAATTTTAGTCAAAAACCCGAATCCGCCGGCTTTCAAACGCGGACGCGCTTTTTTCGGTCCCGCTGAATGGTCGAATTACACTGTCGAAGTTGATGTGCGGGCGACGGAAAAACGTCGTCAAATGGGCGATGCGGGAGTTGTGGCGCAGCGTTACGACCTGGTGCTTTTCGGCAACAGCCAGCGGCTTGAATTGCAGTCCTGGCAGATTGAGCCCAAACGCACAGTCAAAGTGCCGTTCGCATGGAAAGCCGATACCTGGTATCACTTGAAGCTTGAAGTGCAAAATCTGCCTGATGGAAAGACGCGAGTGCGCGGCAAAGCCTGGGCGACTGGCGAAGCGGAACCCGCGAAATGGGCGATTGAAAAAATTGATATAATTCCGAATAAACGCGGGAGTCCGGGCATCTATGCCGACGCTCCTAATGAAGTATTTTTTGATAATTTGAAAGTTACGAGTAACAAGCCATGAAAAAATATACACAGCAATCATCAGTTCGGAGTCCACAGTTGGGAGTCCGGAGTCGGAAATTTACCTTGCGGCTGGCAATGGTTGCAGCTTCCATCTTCGTTCTTCTCTTTTCTAGTCTTCCGGTCAACATCGCCTCGGCATCAGACCCTGGCACAGGCGATTGGCCGATGTGGGGCGGGGCACCTGACCGCAATATGGTTTCCAATATGAAAGGGCTGCCGACGACCTGGGACGTCAACAAGAAGACCAACGTCAAATGGGTTGCGGCTCTCGGTTCACAAAGCTATGGCAACACCATTGTTGCAGGCGGACAGGTTTACGTAGGCACAAACAACGAAGCGTTGCGCGATCCGAAACAAACGGGCGACAAAGGCATATTGGTGGCTTTTCGTGAATCGGACGGCGAGTTCCTGTGGC
>JANMSG010000484.1:0-3925 GCA_031389065.1 Acidobacteriota bacterium
GGTATGCCGCACCCGATCGCTACCGCTCCCGGTTCTGACTTCCCGCTTGACTCGGGATATTGGCGTGCCATCTATCTAGAGCTACAGATTCAGCTGGCTATAGACAGGTCGCTCCTATGGAGCTAATCAGAAGCTTGAAAATAATTTTCTCGCTCTCCCCATCAATCTTTTTGTTTTTGAAGTGTCCCTGATAAAAAGCTATTCTTCTATGAATCCTGAAAGCAAAACTCACAGATTGAATCCCTGTCCTGATTGCAGGCACCTTTGCTCAATTGACGCGGAGTTCTGCCCAAATTGTGGGAAGCCTTTTTCGCAAGAATCAAAGTATGACCGCAAGGTAGATGCAAGGATTCTCGAAAAAATTCTCACTCAATCGTCTACTAAAGTTGGCATGTGTCTTACCTTGTTAGGGCTGATTAAAGTCCTGGAGGGAGTAAAAAATGTTACCCGTTTTTCCGATGAATTATTGGCGATTAACGCTTTCGGGTTCCTTGTCGCGGGCATTTTTTCTTATTTTGCGATCAAAGAAGAGGATACAAAGCGCAAGCAAAAAAAAGGCAAGATCGGAGACATTTTTTTTTCCGGCTCCCTGTGTTTGCTAGCCATTATCTGCGCGATTATGGTATTCGAGTTGTCATAAACGAGGCTTTGTTATATAAATTTCATTCGCGCTGATCCAGCACACAACGTTTCAAATCAATTGTGCAGTCAACTCATAAAGCGAGTTGATTCAATCGTGCAGATTCAATTTTTGTATCAGCCGATTTGTTCCGAAACTCTCTGTTAGTTTTTATCAACATCCGTTCTTACATTTTGAGATTTCCCAATCTCTTTTTCTGGATTTGTAGAGTCCGTATGGCTCTGCATCTTTCGCACAATTCGGCAAAGCAGGAGGAGGCCCGCACCATGCACAAGCTATTGAAAGTTATTGCCATCTGTTTATTCTTCATCGCTTTGATCTATGCCAATCTACTCGGCGAACGGAAGGTTTCCGCAACCGGTGAGCAGTCATTGAAAAAGCTCACGGAATTTTCTCAAGCACCTTCTCCGTCACCTGCTCAGACAACGCAAAATCTCTGTATGAACGCGAAAGAGGCTCCCTTGCCTGTGCCGAGTTCTGTGCCACCAAATCAGATGGCTAAATTTCAAGAGCAGGTTTTTAACTATCTCAATGGCGGCGGATATTTAGACTGGTGCAAAGACAAAGGAGTGCGCGACACAGGACCTTACATCAACAACACGAACTACGGCACCCATCAAGCCGTGAAAATTTATTACTCTCCTGAAATGATGAAGTGGCTCTTGGGCGATCAAACGAAGCCGATCCCCGATGGCGTGTGGATTATCAAAGAACAGTACAAGCCGCCCGCGGCGCGTTATGAAAATATGAGCGAGGCGGAATTGGCAACAGAGTTCGCCAAATTAAAAGACTGGGCGATTATGATCAAAGACGCGGCGGGCGCAAAAGATGGTTGGTATTGGGGCGAATTTTACACAGGCATGACGTTTGACGATACCGCTTATCCATTCAATTATCAGAACGCCGGATTCGGGCAATACTGCTTGCGCTGTCACGCCTCGGCGGAGAAAGAATCCACCTTCTCTGCGTTGAATAATATCGAAGGTTTTCCAGGTCAACCGCTGAGTTTTCGCGTGGACAATTCGTGGCGCGATCTGTCGCCGAACGAAAAGCCTTTTGAATACACGCACCGCAAACCGAAACAACCAGTCATCACCAAACCGCCTGTGGATGCCAGCGCAGAGTTTCTGGAAATCTTCAAAGCGATTCAGCGCGTGCCTTTTCAAGATGTAGCGAAGATGCCCCCGGAAACCTTGGACAGAGTGGTTGCGGGTGCCAAAGGACCGAAACAATTCTTGACTTCAGACCAATGCATGATGTGTCACAGCGGGCTGACGGGACCTTACGGACCGACGATGTTTCTGCAAACCGCACCGCCTGTCAATGGAGTGCCTTCGGGCATTAATGTTTCGCCTTATGGCGAATGGCGTTGGTCGCCTATGGGACTCGCGGGACGCGACCCGATTTTTTACGCGCAACTGGAAAGCGAAATCGAGGTCTTGAGGAATGAGTTCAAAGAGCCTGAGCCGCTCATTCAAGCAACCGTCAACACCTGTTTAAGTTGTCACGGCGGCATGGGCAAACGACAATTCGACATAGACCACAAAAATCCTTTTGCGGATTTCAAACTTGATTATGTAAAGCTCACCAATCCCAGCGACCCGAATTTCAAATATGGCGCGCTTGCCCGCGACGGCATCAGTTGCACGATGTGCCATCACATCAAAGAAGATGACTACCCGCCGAATCAACCGTCCATCGCCTATTTTTTAGAGAACTCCATCACAGGGCAGTTTAAGATGGGCAAGCCCGATGAACTCTTTGGTCCCTTTGAAGACAAAACAATTGTCACTCTGCCTATGGAAAACGCTTTGGGCATTACGCCAAAGCACAATGACTACATCAAGTCTTCGCGGTTATGCGGCAGTTGTCATACCATCAATCTGCCAAATGTAGATGACCCGTTAAAGCCGGGCGAGAAACCGACTCTGTTAGACACCTCAGAGAAAAACCCTTTATTCAAGCGGTTCAAACATTCCATCGAACAGGCAACCTACCTTGAGTGGCTCAACAGTCAGTTTCAAACCGAATTCCAACCAAACAAAGCCACAGCAAAGTCTTGTCAAGATTGCCATATGCCTACTGGCTATCAGAATAAGGCTCAGAAAATCAACATCGAACAGATTCGCCAACCCATAGCCATCATCGAAGACGATACCTATCCGGCGGCTGAAAACCGCGCGCCGCTCAATAAGATAAACGTCACGGTAAGAGAAAAGGGCTATGCTCGCCATGAACTGCTGGGATTGAATGTGACATTGTTGGAGATGTTCTATCAATTCAATGACATTCTTGGTGTGAGAAAGAATGATTATATGACAGGTTCAATAACAGACTTGTCGGATTCCATCCAAAACATCGTACAGCAAGCGCAAGAGAAGACCGCCACCATAGCAATCTCTTCGTTGAAGGTAACGGGCGATAAACTCTCTGCTGATGTAACGGTGACGAATCTGACAGGGCATCGTTTCCCCAGCGGCGTGGGGTTCCGTCGCGCCTTCGTAGAATTTCTGGTGATAGAAAATGAGGACGGACGCGAGGCAGTTGTCTGGTCTTCGGGACGCACCAACAGAGAAGGCGTTATCGTAGATGGCAACGGCAAAATCTTAGCGTCTGAATTTTTCACAGAATACAAGGAAGGCAAGCAAACGAAACAATATTTTCAGCCTCATTATCTGACGATTCAGGAGCAAAGTCAGGTGCAAATTTACGAAGAACTGCTGCAAGATGCCAAAGGCAAATTCACCACCAGTTTTATACACCGCGATACCGAGGTCAAAGACAATCGCCTGTTGCCTACGGGGTGGACGAAGAAAGGACCCAGTTCTACGATTCCTCACGATTACCTCGAAGCAACATTTCCGAAAGGCGGCGCGGCCCAAGACCCGCAATATTTAGATAGCAGCGGCACGGATACGGTGACTTACGAGATCGTATTGCCAAAGGGCGTTGACCCCGCCAATGTGAAGGTGCAGGCAACGCTCTATTATCAATCCATACCGCCTTACTATCTCAATATGCGATTTACCACAGCGCCACACGGCGAAGCGACAAAGCGGCTGTATTACCTGACCTCGAATCTCGTAGTCGAAGGCACGCCTATGAAAGACTGGAAACTCAAACTCGTCTCAGCCAGTGCGGCAGTAAAGAAGTAGGATTGAATAACAGGAATGAAAAGAGAAAGTTGAAAGGCGGTCTCTGACCGCCGAGTATTTTGAAGTTCGGAAATGTGACTGTTCTATTGATTAAGTTTGGTCACACGCACCACAGTTTGTGATGCGTGTG
>JANMSG010000571.1:0-10567 GCA_031389065.1 Acidobacteriota bacterium
GTCGCTACCGCTCCCGGTTCTGACTTCCAGCTTGACTCGGCCTCTTGGTATGCCGTCCATCCAGTCTCTGCGGTGAATACACATTTCTCATCATTTATATTAATTCTTTAGTACCACCCTTTTCTGAAAACGAAGAATCACTTCATACAAAAATAAGAAAGAGACAGGGGAACGCGTTTCCCTGTCTCTTTCTTATGCCTTGCGTAGGGAGGTTTAAATTTTGCATCCTGCAAATGATCTCTTTCACGCCTCCGGCGCATCTTTCCGGATTGCGACTTCATTCCTCTATTTGCGCTTGCCACGAGCGGCTTTCATTACTTGCGGTTTGATCTCTTCAACCCCCGCCGCTTGTCTCAACTCTGCAAACGATTCGTCTAAAAATTGTTTAAGCTTTTCAACATCGGGCATCGCGACGGTGTCAGAAGTAAGCCCGAAGGTCAACTTCTGGTCGTAACTCATAATCGCGCATCCGCAACCAATCGCATAACCGACGGGCACATACGGATAATAAGAGACCATGCGTTTGCCCATCGCATAAAGCGGTACCTGTGGACCCGGCACGTTTGTCGAAACCATATTGAAAGGTGGAATCGGCGTGTTCGCCAACGTCCCCGCCAGCGCCCCCGCCAGTGCGTGAACAGGGGCTGGTAATATTCCCATCAAAGCCGTGAACAGGTTCAACCCTTCCGCTACGCGCCCGCCTTTCATCTTCCCAGTCTTTTCATTAATGTAACGAAAACGCTGCAAAGGATCGCGAATATACAATGGAATTTCAACCGGCAACATCGAAACCAGATTGCCTAAAGCGCCGCGTTGATCTGCCTGACGCAGGCTCACGGGAACCATCACGCGAAGATTCCTGCCTTCTATTTGTTGACCGTGAAATTCGACGTAACGAGAGACTGCGCCCGAAAGGACGGTCAAGACTACATCATTCACTGTGCCCTCGCAAGCGGCGCGAATGGCTCTCGCTTCGGCAAAAGAAAACTCGCTCCACACCAGTTTGCGCGCCCCCGCGCAAGCTTTATTGAAAGGCATAAGGGATACGGGCGACGCAAGCCCCGGCAAGACGCCGCTCACATTCTGCATGGCTGCGCGAGACTGCTCGTTCGTGAAGGCTTGCGCTAAATTCAAAAGCCCCGTTTGAAATTCCATCCAACGATTCATGCCTTCGTTCATACCGCCCAGCAAAGCGTCGAACAGACGACGTGTCGGGTCAGGTTTCGGCTGCGCAGGAATAAATTGCGGGGGCGGCGCGGGCGTGGTTTCGGGCGAAAGGTCCATGATTATCTTGATCAAATCTACGCCTGAAACTCCGTCAACCATGCAATGATGGACACGCGCAATCATCGCCGTGCGTCTGCCTTTCAGTCCATAAACCAGGAAGATATCCCATAACGGTTTGCTGCGATCCATCATCGGTGTAAAGATTTGGCTGGCCAGCTCAATCAATTCGGCGTCATCTCCAGGCTTATCAATTTGAATTTTGAAGATGTGTTTTTTGATGTCGAAGTTGGAATCATATTCCCAGGTCGGATGCCCCAGATTGAAAGGGTCAGGAACGACGACTTGCTGATAACGCGGAATCAAGTGCATCTTTGAATTCAAGTTCTCGACGAATTTGTCGAAAGGAATTTCGCCTTCAAAAACGCTGACGCTGCCTATGTGCATCGGACACTCTTTCTTCTCGAAATAGAGAAAGCTCGCATCCATTGAAGTCAATCTATGATTTAGATTTTTTGACATTTAACTTTTACTCCGTAAAAGAGTCCTTCGTCCCTAGTCCTTCGTCCTTAGCTGTGCAAATTCAAATTGCCTGTGTCGTGTCCTTAGTGGTTCATTGCGGATTGCTGAAACTGGCTCTGGTAGCCTGTTTCGAGTCGCTGCTAAGGACGAAGGACTAGGGACGAAGGACGAGCCGCGCTAGCGCGGCTCCAGCGTCATCTTCATGCCGTGCTTCGGTCGCAGAGTGATGAGCGGTTGCAATTCGACCTTGTGCCCCGGAACCAGTCGCAACTTCCATTTCTGCGCAATCGTCGCAATCAATAATATGCCTTCCATCCAGGCGAACTGTTCGCCTATGCACAAACGCGGGCCACCACCGAACGGAAAGTAAGCCATCTTCGGCAAGCTCTTCGCCTTTTCAGACGCCCATCGTTCGGGGTTAAATTTTTCAGGTTCAGGATAGAAACGCTTGTCGTGATGAATCACGTATTGACTGAGCAAAATAATTGATTTGGGCGGGATGTAGTAGCCGCCGATTTTGATACCACTGATCGAGCGCCGCCCCATCACCCAAACCGGCGGGTAAATGCGCATCGCTTCGGTCATCACCATTTCGGTGTATTTCAAATTCGGCACGTCTTCAAAGGTAGGGAGTCTGCCGCCTAAAACCGAATCTATTTCGGCATGAAGTTTCGCTTCCACTTCCGTGTTCTGCGATAACAGGTACCAGGTCCAGGTCAAAGCATTCGCCGTCGTTTCGTGTCCCGCCAGAAAGAGTGTCATCACTTCATCACGCAGTTGGTCGTCAGACATTGCGCCGCTGCCTTCTTCTTCGTCTTGCGCCAGCAACAGCATCGAGAGCAAATCGCCGCGATCTTCGTTGGTTTTGCGATGCTCTGCGATGATTCGATAAATGGTTTCGTCCAATCGCTCTTTGCCTTTTTTGGCGCGCAGGTTTTTTGGCAAAGGCAACTTGTCTAAAACATCCGTGAGCGGCGATGAAAACGTCGAAAAGATTTCCAGAACTTCGCCAAGTGCCTGACCGATCTCTTTGGCTTCTTTGTCAACGTCAGCATCAAACAAAGTCTTTGCAACAATCGCCAAGGTCAAGCCCATCATATCTTGAGCGATGTCGCGCTTTTCGCCCACTTGCCAACGGTCTCTTGTGCGCGCCGCAAACTCGGACATCGTTTCTGCATAAGCGGCTATGCGTTGTTTGTGAAAAGCCGGTTGAGACAAACGCCTTTGACGGCGATGAAAATTACCTTCGGCGGTTAAAAGCCCGTTGCCCAAAATTCTTTTGGCTCGCTTGAGTCCTCGCCCTTTGACAAAATTCCAGTCGTTGGCAACCAATACATCGTGAACATATTCAGGATTGCTCAGCAAAAAAGTTCGCTGATTGCCAAGGCGGAAATATGCCATGTCCGGGTACTCCTGAGCGATTTTGACCAGATAACTGAGCGGGTCGCGGCTCATAGGCACGAGTTGGTCGCCGGGCTTTTTGCTTCTCGGTCCATGCGGACGACGACGTTCAAAGGCGTTGCGTTTTTTAGCAACCTCTTGTGCAGATACTGGTTCCGTTGCGCTAGACATATCTACTCCCTAAAGAAGGCAAAAGGCAAAAGTAAAAAGGCAAAATAAAAAAATTAACTCTGTGTCGCTTTCATCTTTCTACGGTCTTTATCATTCTTCTTTTTCGCTTTGTTTGCTGCCTTTCCACCTTGATTTCTATCTTGATCAAAATCCTAATTTCAATCTTATTCTGATGCCGTGCTTCTCTACTTTTGCCTTTTGCCTTTTTACTTTTGCCTTATTCGGTCAGGCCTGTGAGGTCATAAGACATGACGATCAAATCATGGGTCTTGCCCTGGCGATCCATCACGTAATCTGCGAGCAAGGCTTCGGCTCGAAACCCCATGCTCTCGAAGACTTGCACAGCGCCTCTTTGAGTGGCAGCCATGCGCGCGACAATTTTCTGATAGCCGATCTCATTGGCTAATGAAAAAACTTCGTTAGCCAGTACGTGACCCAAGCCGCGACCGCGATATGGCGGCGCAATCATGATTTGAAGTTCGCCCATATGGCGTGTCCAGAAAGGTTCATTGCGACTGAGACTGCCAAAGCCAACGACTTGTCCATTGGCTTGCGCGACGACGACTTTGATTCGACCGGTCTCTAAACTATGCGCCCAACGATCGACGATGCCTGATTGCGTGATATCCACTGTAAGAAAGACCAAATCTTCTTCGGGTAAAGACTGCGTGAAGGCAAGCATTTCCTTGCCGTCTTTCGGCGTCATCAGGCGAAGCGTGACTTGTCCCTTCTTGATATCTGTCGTCCAGGGGTAGGTGCGTTTCGAGGCTGATTCTTTAGCCATGATTTTCTCCCGCGATAAGTTAAGATTGTTTTCCGCAGAGGTGTTGCAAAACTTGAAGAAGGATGCAGAAATAGCGGTCTCTTTCACCCTTCGAACTTGTGAGCCAAAAGTAAATCACCAAACATAGTTGAACGCAAGTAAACAGCACGGCGTGAGAAATTATCTCGCCTCACCGATTCACTTGCGTCCATATTTACAAACGGATTTCAAATCCTTGCATCTGGGAAGCGCAAACCTCTCTCCCCTCAGTCAAGTCTGTTCGCGCTTCCGCTTCGCCTGCCATTGAAAGCCGCTGTTATGCAATTTCCCTGCTGATTAAGCACCGAAGCAAAAGATTTTGGGTAGCTCAATACAGGTAAACTCGCGCCTGCGATTGCCTTTTGCCTTTTGCCTTACTTCTTGGTGGAGGTGCTTACAAAGGGCATCTGCATGGCAAGGTCTAGCCAACGCTTTTGCACTTCTACGTAATTGGTCACCGCTTGCTGCGCGAAATCTGCCAGCGCAGAGGCCGGCGAAGACTCATCGAGTCCTAAACCGTCTTTGACAGCTTTAATAACTTGCGCATTTTGCTGCGCCGCAAGATCAAGCCACTGGGTTCTGGCTTGGACAAAGGTTTCGATTCCCTGTCCTGCATAATCGGAGGCGGCACGCGCGACATCAGAAGGGTTGAAACTGAGGTTGTCGCGCATGGCGTCAAACATCTGTTTGCCTTGCTGTGAAGCAACTTCGGCCCAACGCTTTTGCGTTTCGACAAAACCTTCAACCCCTTGACGCGCCCAATCGGCTAGTGCGGGGGTTGGCGCGGTTCTGTAAAAGGCCATTCCTTCTTCGATGGCTTTCAGGACGACAGCGTTCTGCTGAGTGGTGATTTCAATCCACTCTTTCTGCGCCTTTACGAGATGCTCGACAACCTGCTGGGCCCACTCTGCGGCCTGCTGTGTTGGTTCGGGCGTGGCGCTCTTGGCTTTCGTCTGCTCGCTGTTGTCTGTAGTAGTCGTTTGTTTCGCTTTTTTGGTTGCAGTCGCCTGACCGCTCTTTGTTGATTTTGCTTTGCTAGCCATAACTTTTACTCCTTTGCGTCTCTTAAAAATTCGTTTGCAATCTGGTTACCATTTTAGATTCAGTTAAAAACTGACCGCTACTCTCTATTTCATTATCTCAGCTCCCTGCTGAAATCTCCGATCACGAAAAGAAGAATAGCAGAAATTTATTTCAAGTCAAGAATTATTTTCGCAAATGCGAAATAAATTATCTAATGACATTTCCGATAGGCTATGAACTATACTTAGCTATATCAGTCGATTTTGCTCACTAAGAAAAGAGTCAGGTTTTTGCAACTTGCTTTCTTTTGCGCTTGCAGCATACAATACGGTGGCTGGATTGGTGCATCGAATGGCGAATCACTCTGACAAGTAAGGATTGGCGAAAGGCTGCGGGTGAGTTTATGGGAAGGAAAAAGCAAAAGAAGGAAGTGGATGACAATACATTGGTCATCAAGCGCTACGGCAACCGTCGGCTCTACAACCTGGAAACCGCCAGTTACGTCAATTATCAAGACCTTGTGAAACTGATTCGTGAGGGTCACGAAATTCAGGTCATTGATTCAAGAACGAAAGAAGACGTAACAAAATCGGTGTTATTGCAGATCATTCTTGAAGAAGAGAAGAGTACCACGAATCTTTTGCCCATTCCTTTTCTCTATCAAATCCTGCGCTCCCGCGAAGACGCTGTGCAAGACTTCTTCAAGAACTATCTGGCTGCGAGTTTCGCCGCGTATCTGAAGACCAAAGAAGAATTTGACAAACGCTTCAAAAGCTTTCTGGAGATGGGCGCATCGGCTCCGCAAATCTGGGAGAAGTTCATTCCCGGCGCAGAGACCGTGAAAGATTTATTTCGCATAGACAAAAAGAAAGAGGAGAAGAAATAGCTGCCACTTTTTACTGCACATATTTGAAAACATTTCGGGTAGTGCTAAGGAACAGGTAAAATTTAATTTATAACGATTGGCGTTTTAGTCGCGTAGCGACAATATGAGTTTAGCCGTGCGTTTCAACGCACGGAACGAGAAGCAACAGCCAGCCTTGTCGCGTGAGCGACAATTGAATAGGGTAGCTTTCAATCGTCGCTGACGCGACGCCATCGCCTAATTCTTTGAACCGTGTGTTGAAACACACGGCTAAACTCATATGTCGCTACGCGACATTCAAAAAGAAAATTCTGCTGATACTTGACCCAGCGTTTCGCTTCGCTACACGCTGGGCTTTATGCTTGCGCCCGCTTCGCGGGCTTGGCGGATTATTTAATCAAAGACCATAAGCAAGTGGCAATTTATGTAGCATTACTTTTTTAGCATGACCAATTAAAAAACTACAGAATTCCACGACTCGATGAAATGGGATTTGGCGGACTTTGACATTATGATAAACTGAGCGACCTCAAACATAAAAAGAGTTTGAAACATAGCTTAAACCCGGTTAGTAATCAGTATCATTACATGAATTAAATAGCAGCGTCTAAGCACGAACATTTCACGCACCAAGGAGGAGATATGGCATCTACGGTTGTTGCGGTTCAAGAAAAAGGACGGGCGATTTCAACCAATTGGATGATCAGCCAAAAAGACGACCTCATCTGGTTCATCGGCAGCGTTGTGGCAAGCTATGCCTTGTTGTTTGCCAATCTCAAACTCGGCGTCTCGCTTGCCATACTGGTTTGGGTGTGGGCTTTAGGTTTCGACGGTCCACACGTTTACGGCACCCTCTCCAGAACCTACGCTGACAACGATGAGAGGCGAAAGCGCGCCAGGCTTTATTACGGCAGTTTGCTATGGTTTACCTTGGGTCCCGCTATGGTCTTTCTGGGTCGTATGAATTTTCTAGGCACGACGATGTGGACGGCAGCGTTTTTCCTTTTTGCTTCGTTGTGGGCTTATTATCATTTGGTCAAACAGCATTACGGTTTCATGATTCTTTACAAAAAGAAAAATAACGACCTTGCCGAAATGGACAATTTGATAGACCGCGCGTTTCTGTTTTTAGGCATGACCTATCCGCTGCTGCACTTTATGCAAAACGGCGTTGCCGCTAAAGAGCGTGTTCCTTTCACTACGCAAACCGGACCTTTCGCCTGGTTCACCAATTTAGTGTTATTCGGCTTCATCGTCGCACTGATTCTATTTTTAGGCAGACAAGCGCAGCGAATTTATTTGAAGCAACCGGTGAACGCGCCGAAATTGCTGTTGTTGGCGGCGGCTCTGCCTGTCCATTGGATCGTTGCGCGATGGCTTGAGCCTGTCGAGCAAGGCGATTTGGCGTTAGTTGCTACCTTGACGATTTATCACAACATTCAATATCACCGCATCATCTGGTTTCATAATCAAAACAAGTACAAACCCGGCAGTTCGTTCGGTTTGGCATCGTCGATTAACAAAAACGTCTGGATGTATATCGGCATCGCCCTTTTGTTCGGCGCAATTTATCACATTCCGAACTACACCATAGTGCCGCCAGGTGGCTATGCTGCAGCGTTTATCTGGGGCGGCGCGTTTATTCACTATTATCTGGACAGCAAGATTTGGCGCGTGCGAAGCGATAAACAACTCAACGACAATTTGAAGATGGCAGTAGGCAGTAGGCAGTAGGCAGTGGTAGGGCATTTTACTATTTACGGGTTACCTTTCTCTACAACTCATCAAGGAGCTCTGCTGTAAGGTTGTACAAGGCAAGAACTGCCTACTGCCTACTGCTTGCACTAATGCGCTTTCGATTTGTAAAGTTATTTTTGAGGAATTAAGGTGAACGCGCTTTTAACAATAATCATCGGCGGGGCGGTATTGTTTTTCTACGCGAGGTTCGAAAAGCGCATCAATCAACGCCCTTGCCTGCAATGCGGCGCGAAAATTTCTATTCATGAGGCTGGGGGGAAATGTCCTTGCTGTAGCTCATTGATGGAATATGAAAAAGATATTTAGCAATTGGGCAAAGCTTGTTTTCGTCATCTTGCCGCTGTGCATAATTGCAATTGATGCGGCGATTTTGTTTGCAGAGTGGCGACAACCCGACTGGCAAAAAGCCCTTCGTCTGGTCAGAGAAAGCAAATCCCGCAAAGAGAATTTCACCGTACAGCAATATCTTTACGCAACGATTTATCATCGCAAAGACAAAGGCGAAGAGGTAACAATCGAAGGCTGGCGCGCAGAACCTATTGCCGCATCGGTCAACAAATTTTCCATCGCCTTCACCTACACAGATGCCAACGGTCAACACACAGCCCTGTGGGAAGCAGACGCCAAAGAGAAAAAGGTTATGCCGCAAAACCAGGAAGCCAGCGACCTTTCGTGGCAATAAACAACGGACAATAATTAGACATTACGAGCCCTTGCATAGAGTAAATCCTAAACCCCTTTGACCACTTGTCAGAGGCTGAAAATCGCGCGGTAGCGTCTGAAATTATAATACTGAGGCGCTCTTTCTGGAATTGAACCAAAGAAAATCAGACGCTGTGCGTTTATGGCTTGGGCTTTTTTGCAATTTGCTGTCTCTGATCTCAACGTCTTGCTTGCCTCCGGTCAGAAGCTAAGTGATGTAGTAATCCCAAAGGTTTTTTTTGCCTGCCCGAAGTACGGCAAGATTACAATTTTTTGATTGCCCTGCGGTGTGCCGTAACGTTTTACTGTGTATCTGCCTATTAGATAACCAAGGGTACTGCCAACCAATACGTCTGACGGAAAATGATTCCGACCGGTAAACCTTGAAAGGCTCGTCGCTGTCGCAACGCCGTAGGAGATGACCCGCACCAGAGGTTTATCTCTATATTCTTCCGCCACTACGGATGCCAGTGACCAGATACTAATGGAGTGGCCCGAAGGGAATGAATTTCCCCGACTGAAAAAACGACCGTCCCCCGACGCCGTATTCGGTCGTTGCCGACCCGTTGCAGCCTTTAAGACCGTAACCACGACAGAACTATTGATTAACGCTTTGAATCCCAGCCTGCCTGTCTCTTTTGCTCGTTCATTGTGGGTGAATTTGCCTACTGCATAAAAAGCTGCGGCAGCGCCAAAAGTCGCATAGCCTGAACCCGCGCGCGAAATTGCCGAACTCGCTTCAAGAGGGTCTTCGCCTCTTGTAAGCTTTCTGCTGGCTCGTCTATCTGAGGCAATCAAGGTTGCGGTTACTGCCGCAAATGGAATCAGCCATCGGTTATCGCCGCTTTTAATTCTGAAAGGGCTTGTCCAAATTTCTTTTTGATCGTCAATGAGGTCTCTGAAAAACTGCTTCGCCGGGTTTACAGAGTTGCCTGGTTTGGCTGTTTGAGAATTGTCATTCGATGGCGGCGATTCGTTACCTGAAGCTTCCGCAGCCGCCGCCGATAAATGGGTGGCGATCAAGCCTTGCTTTTCTTTTGCTTCTGATGAAGGTATTGAAGATGTGACGGGCAAGATGATGTGTTGCGCCGCCGCTGATAGCTGTAAGAGAAGCAACAGTAAAAAGACTACAATTAAATTTTTCATTTTATCTCCAAGCTTTTCTAAACTGTTTGCAAATTATCAGGTGAGTGCCAATCACATTCTGGAGACTCCTTCTAGAATAATTCTTCATCACCCAAGCCTGAAAGAATTGGGTAGTGCTAAAAGAGTAATGCTTGATAAATTGCCACCTGCTTTAGCTGGTGGATCAGTGCAGCAAAAAAAAACAATCGGCTTTAGCCCAAATAAGGGAAGAATCACTCCTCCTTTCCGCTTTAGCTAAAGCATTAAGGAAGAAATAGCAGGTTGTAATTCGGCTAAAGCCGGTCTTTTTCATTCCCTCTGACCACGCGCTGAAGCAGGTGGCAATGGATAACAAAACAATCAGCAGCATTACTGGTTTCGCACTACCAAGAATTGAACCCAGCTATAATGCGGCTCGCGTACAATTAGCTCTTCGACACAACTATGCCCACAACCTCAGCCCCCGAGTTGAGGCTACGAGCGGTATTGCATCAATCGCCGCGAATCCCTGGCCCGCACCAATTTGCAGGGCAATACGATTGGTATAGAAATCAATTCGTAATTGAGAGCCTACAGTCGTCTGTACAGCTACGCAGATGATTACACCTGACCCTAGTGCTTGGCTGACGACACTCAGGCAACGTGATCAAGAAGGCAACAATGATGCCGCAATACAGTAAGTCCGGGCAGACCTCTAACTTCTTTATTTCAGGAAGATAGTAAAAAGAAAATCATTTGATAAGGCGGCAATTTGCCGCCCAAATCAGGATGGAGGAGTGACAATTAGTCGCTAAGAAGAGACATTCTATAGACGTTAAGAAAAAGAAATGTACCGTAGACTGTCTAGTCTGCGGAGCCTTGTGTTGCTCAAAAATTGCCGAAGAACGAGAGTTTGCAGCCAGAGTTGATGTTTTCTTTGCGTTTTTCAGTTCATGAAACATCCGCAGACTAGACAGTCTACGGTACGATTGGCG
>JANMSG010000606.1:0-21603 GCA_031389065.1 Acidobacteriota bacterium
TATTCCGGTCCTACGGGAATGGCTTTCGACTCGCGTGGAAGGTTATTTGTAGGAACCTATTCTGGCAAAATTCTCATACTGCTTGATACCGACGACAATGGCAGAGCAGACCAAGTGAAAACATTCGCAACCGGCGTTTCAATTCCGCTAGGTCTGACCTTTCGTGCCAACGGCGATCTCTACGTTACCAGCAATCTACTGCAAGGCGTGGGGCGCATCGTCAGATTGCGCGACACGAACGGCGATGATGTTGCCGATGAACAAACCATAATTTTAGATGGTTTGCCAAGCCAGGGAGATCATCAAAGCGACCGCTTGAGATTTGGGCCCGACGGCTTGCTATATTTCGGACAAGGCTCGGCGACGGACAATGGGATACCCAAGTCTGGTCGTCCGGCAGAGCAACCGCTTAACGCAACGATGCTGCGAATCAATGTGGATACGCCGAACCCGACTCCTGAAGTTTTTGCCACAGGTCTTCGCAATCCTTTCGGCATGGCGTTTCATCCCGTGAACGGCGAGTTATTTTCGACAGATGGAGGCTCAGGCGAAGTATGTCAGGGCGGCAATTGTCCTGAAGATACCTCTCCGCCTGAAGAAATCAATTGGCTGGTGCAAGGAGCCAATTACGGCTTCCCGTTTTGCGAAGGAACGCCGAATGCTGAAAACCCAAACTGCCAGGGAGTGCGCAATCCTGTTCAGCAATTCGCAAGGCATTTGACCCCGACTTCATTGGCTTTTTATACAGGACCGCAAGCCGCAGAGTATACAAATTATTTGCTGGTCACGTTGTTCAAACGCTTGGCTGGGCAAGGCGGCGATTTGCGAAGGCTGAAACTTGAAGGCGATAAAACCACAGGCTTTCGCATCACAGAGAATGAATTCATAGCCGAATTTGGTCTGATTGATCCTTACGATGGTCCTGTCGAAACCCGGATTGATCCAATCAGCGGCGATATTTATGTAGCGCGATTCGATCCGGTGGCTCACCGCGACCCGACCGAGCATCATCACTTCATCTATCGCATACATCGTCAAGGAAGCGATGCGTTGCCCTTCATTGGCGCAACCAATCCGGCAACTATCAAAATCGGTTCGGGCGGCGTGGCGCTCAATCTCATCGGTCGCCACTTGAAGCCCGGCGCAGTTGTTCTGGCTGATGGCGTGCAACTGCCAACCCGACAAGGCGCGAGCCTTTTTGATTTGATTGCGGATTTGCCAGGGAGTTCAACCGCAAACGCGCGCACAATAAATATTCAAGTGCGAAATCCCGATGGCGGGCTTTCTAATCAACAGTTCTTTGTGGTGACGACAGAAGACATACCTCCACCGCCACCTGATAAAACTCCGCAAATCACTTCTTCCTTTGTCTATTTCAAAAACCGTGCGCGAGTGGTGAATCCTGTGATTGTCGCGCCAAAAGGGAAAAAGTACGGACTGGTCGTGACCGGAACGAATTTTGGCGCAGGGGCACAATTGCTCGTCAACGGCGCGCCTCTCGAAATTATCAGCTCAAGTTCGACGGAACTGGAAGGCAAATTCACCAACTCTTCACTCAGGCAGCCCGGCGCTTTGAGTATTCAAGTTCGCAATACCGACAACAAAGTCTCGAATACTGTGACCATTACGATAGCCGCTCAGTAATTTTCGCTTCTCAGCTTTCAAATGAAAGCTGAGAAGCGAAAATAACCATAATGTGAAATTCGGGTAGTGATAAAAAAGTAATGCGGAGGCCTTTTCGCCGCGTAGCGGTGCATTGATTTTAGCCGTGGGTTTCAACCCACGGTTGGTGAGTTCGTTGCCTCCACGTCGCGTCAGCGACGGTTGAATTCAGCCGTCGCTGACGCGACGTGGAGGCAAATCTTGCCTCGGATTCCAGGCGTTGAAACACCTGGCTAAACTCATCTAGCCGCTACGCGGCAGTTTCTCCGCATTACCTTTTTAGTACTACCGAAATAGGCGCTACTTTTCCAGATGAAAGACAGGAAAGCTGTGAACGATGTGAAAGCCGCAGGATTCATACAGGTGAAGCGCGTTGGTATTAGCGTGAGTGACGGCAAGGGAAACTTTCTTGAAACCCAAGGCGAAAAATTCATCAAGCGAAGAATGAATCATTCGACGACCGATGCCTTGCCCTTGATGCAAGGGCTTCACAGATATTTGACTGATGTGACCGATGCCTGGCGAGATACGCGAAGCAATCAACAGACCCGCAATCTTGCCGGTTGTCTGGTCAACGGCAAGGCGAGAAACGTGAGGCAAAAATTTCCCACACCAGAGATGGTCAGTCAAAATCGCCAGCAAATCTGCGCATCCTTCTTCTGTGCAATATTGACTGTTGATTAAGCTGTCGAGTTTGCCTATGTAGGAACTGTGAATCACCTTTGCGGCTGGCGCGAAGTCATAATCGTGCCAATGCCTGAGTGAAATATTTGGCAAGGGGGAGGACTGCGGACGCGATGATCCGCTTGGCAAGGCGCTTCGTTCAATCATGAGATACTTGCGGTCAAATCTTTTGAAACCATAAGACTCAAAACTCGCATACGCCTCATACGTGCCAATGCTGACGCTCTGATTTTCGATTCGTTTCAAGCGCGGCAGAGAATCAATCTTTTCCAACAAAGCTTCCGCCAGTTGTTTATCCGCGCCAATGCCGCGCCAATATTTTGAAACGTAAATATCGCCTATCGAACAGCGATTCGATTCAACGACATAAAAAGCAAAGCCTATGGTTGTATCGCCAGAAACGGCTACGAAGCCCGATAAATCTCTGTCGCGTACGACATCGCGTATCAAACGGCTGGGTCCAGAATAATCCCATCCGAGCAATTCAAGCCAATCTTCGCACTGCTCATCAAAGAGCGATTCCAGTGCGTCAAGATCGGCGCTCGCCAAAGGAATTACGCGCACATTCATTGTTGTGAGAGGGGCTGTTGCCATTTGCTGACTTCTAATTTCTGATTTCCGGCTGTAGAGTTGCAACCGAAAAACTTTTGGTTCACGTCTTGCGTTATATCAATCTTCAAAACGCGCTGCTGGCTTTGGCTTCGCCTTCCATCAAATTGATGAACCGTTGAAATAGGTACGAAGCGTCGTGCGGGCCTGGCGCTGCTTCCGGGTGATATTGCACCGAAAAGACCGGATAATTTTTATGGCGCAGACCTTCGACCGTGTTGTCATTCAAGTTGATGTGGGTGATTTCGCAATCGGCCGGAAGCGAATCCGCATCAACAGCAAAGCCGTGATTTTGCGCAGTGATTTCCACACGACCCGTGGTTAAATCTTTCACAGGTTGATTGCCGCCATGATGCCCGAAAGGCAATTTGTAAGTTCGTCCGCCAACTGCCAAACCCATCAATTGATGACCTAAACAAATCCCGAAAATAGGGTAATGACCAATCAACTTTTTCAGGTTGGCAATCACGCCGGTGAGCGGTTCAGGGTCGCCCGGACCATTCGATAACCAGATGCCGTCGGGCTTCAATGCCTTCACATCGTCGGCGGAAGTCTGCGCCGGAACGACTGTGACACGACAACCGTTCGTGACCAGAGAGCGCAGACTGTTGTATTTCAAACCGAAATCATAAGCGACTACGTGAAAGCGCGGTTCGATGATTTGCTCTTTCGCGTCGCCCGCGTGAATCAATTGCGGCGAACCATAAGCCGAGGCTTGCGCGTCCGTCCAGACATAAGGCTCTTTGCAAGTCACAACACTCGCCAGATCGAGCCCGATCATTTCAGGGGCGCTGCGAGCCTTTTCAACGATTGCTTCAACACTTGTTTGCAACGTCGAAAGGCAGCCGCGCATAGAGCCACGCTCGCGTATGTGGCGAACCAGCGAGCGCGTGTCTATGTCTGAAATGCCCGGTATGTTTTGCTTTTTCAAATAATCATCGAGCGATTCAGCAGCTCGCCAATTCGACACCGTGCGCGACAATTCACGAACCACAAAACCTTCTGCAAAGATTTTGTGTGATTCCACGTCTTCGACATTGACGCCATAATTGCCAATCAGCGGATACGTCATGGTGACGATTTGCCCGCAGTATGAAGGGTCTGTAAGAATCTCCTGATAACCTGTTATTGAAGTGTTGAAGACGACTTCGCCAACCACTTCTGTTGGTGCGCCGAACCCGCGTCCGCGCCAAACTCTTCCATCTTCAAGCGCTAAAATTGCTTCCATAGAAAACAGGTTACAGGCGAGAGGTTACAGAGTGCAAGTATTAGTATCACCCTATCTGTTGCTCGCGCTTTGCTTCAAAAATACTTCCGCTTCTCTCAGCCATCGGCGCTCTGTACGCTGTTTGTATGAAGGCGAGGTATTGACGGCTTCAATGACTGAGCGCATCTGCGCGGCGGCTTTTTCTGCGTACCCTAAATTTTGCAGCGTCAAGCCGTAATGATAGAGCGCTTCGGCGTCCGAAGGGCGCTTTTCAAGAAATTGCTCAAACGCCAGGCGCGCGTCTTCAAAATGATCGGCTTGAAAATAAGCGCGGCCGATTTCGCGCCACACTTCGTGCTGACTGTGTTGGGGGTCGCGTGTGACAACTGCATCGAAATATTTGATGGCTTCTGCCAGGTGTTCTTCTTCGCGGGCTATGCGTCCGAGTTGGTAATGCGCGTCTGTTTCGTCTGCATCAATTTCAATGGCGCGTTGGAAAGAGGCTTTCGCTTCTTCGTGCTCCCCACGCTGTTGATGAATCAACCCCAGATTGTAATGCGCCGAAGCATCCGCAGGATTTAAGGTTGCGGCTCGCAAATTCTGCTGAAAATTTTCGCGCGCTCTTTGCGCTCCGATCATTTCGCCGAAGAAATTTCTCAGCATGAAAAAGACGATGATTAACAAAAAAGGCGAGGTCAGCCACATCATCAGACGTGGCACCAACGGCAGCAGGATGAATGAAGATGCGGCTGTTGCAATGACGCCGAAAACTTGTGCATAACTGAGTCGCAGCACGACCCGCAAAGCAATTACTAACAAAAAAGTGAAGTAGGGCAAGGGTGCGAAAAAGGTAACTCGTGTCGAACTTGCATCCAGTTGCAGCCAGAAAATGGCTGGAATCAGCATCACTAGATGGGCGATGGCCCAATTGTAAAACATGCAAGTAGCCAGCGGCGCATACTCTTGACGTAGCAAAACACTGAAGCTGGCGCGACGCTCAAACAAATTCGCGGCAAGCAAACATGCTGGGATAAAGACAAGAGCAAGAAAGACAATCGGCATCGCGCTTTGCGTAACCAGGCTGAAAAAATAGATGAACAACGGGGATCTGCCTCTGCGCGAATTGTTGGTGAATGAAGAAAGGAGCGAAAAGAGCCATCCGTTCAACAGGCTATAGTAAAGAAATGTAGAGATGACCGCGAGCAAAACTCCTGCGATGAAAGGGGCGTTGGCGCGCAATTCAGCCATCGCCTCAAGCGGTTTGTACAAGAGTTTGATGAGAGGTATGAGCTTTGAACGCATTTAATAAAACGATGAAATATGAAGGATGAACGATGAAGTAGAAATGATCATAACGATTGATTCACGAGCAAACGAAACCTGCTTCAGAAAACAGATAAAATAGGAATGCAAGTCTTGAGATTTAGAAGATTGACTTGCTGTACGCCTTGTTTATTTTATACAAATTTATGATGTCTTAGCTCATCGTTCATCGTTCATACTTCATCGTTTTTTAATCAAGGGTTCCGGCGCGCCCTAGCGGCCAGTATCGAAACAGCGCTTTGCCGTAAATATATTTTTCCGGCACCAATCCCCAGGAGCGACTGTCATTTGAAGCATCGCGGTTGTCGCCCATGACAAAATAATAGTGCGGTTTGATGTAGGTTTCGGGAATCATTCGCGGCGTGCGATTTCGATCAGGCGAAAGATAAGGCTCGTCAACGGGACGACTATCTATGAAAAGTTGACCACGATGATCCATGCGAATGGTCTCGCCCGGAAGTCCTATGACGCGCTTGATGAACGATTGCGAAGGATTGTCCGGGAACCAGAAGACAACAATTTCACCACGAGATATGGGCTTGTAATTTTCATCTCTGATGGCTTGTTCAAGAAAAGGAATCTTATTGACGAAGATTCTTTCTTCGGATTCAAGACGCGGCAGCATAGATGTGCCCTCGACTTTGACGGGCTGCACGATGAAGACAACAATCAAAATCGCCAGCACTGCCGCAAAGATTATGTCGCGCGCAATAGATTTTACTTCTGCCCAAATGCTTGCCGCCGTAGAAATTTCTTCAGGGAAAGTAACCTCTATATCTGGGTCATCTTTCAGGTCTATGCCGGGATACTCATCTAGTTTCATAATTATCAAAAACGCCTGGTTCAAATAAAAAGTTCAAAAACAAGGGTACTTTTGCGCCTAACGATTGTCAACAGGATCGTCTATCAACGATTGACTTATTACGGCACGATGCATAGCTTTACTAACTGGATGAAAATTTCTGACCAAAGAGAACCCGCCGACACCATTCGATCAAGCGCTTCATTCGACGAAGCGCTTGGACAGGCTGAAGAAAAGAGAGAGGCAGAAAGTGAGCAAAATTCGCAAAGCGGGAAACGTCGTCAGGTGCGAGACAAATACGCGGCAAGCGCCGAGCAATTGCGCCGTCGCGTTTACGATTTCGCAGACCTCAGTGAATACACCTGGCGCGAGCGTTTCAACATCTATGTGGCGGACTTATTTTTCTATCTGCTGATTCGCCTCATCTGCATCACTGTGCGCTGGGAGACTCGCGATGTAGAGCATCTCGATGCAATTTATAAAAGCGGGCACAGAGCGATCTTCACTTCCTGGCATACCTGTATATTCACGGCGACTTATGTCTGGCGCAAACGCGGCATCGTCGTGATGTCGAGTCAGAGCAAAGACGGCGAATTCACTTCGCGTTTCATCAAGCGATTGGGTTACGGCACGGCGCGTGGCTCTTCGACTCGCGGCGCGGGACGCGCCATGGCAGAGATGACACAGTGTTTGTCGAACGGCATAGATGTAGGGTTCACGATTGACGGACCCAAGGGACCCGCTTACGTAGCCAAGCCTGGAGCAGTAACTTTGGCGCGACATTCGGGACAAGCGATCTTCCCTTTTCATGTTGCCGTGCGCCGTTACATAGAACTGCCAAGCTGGGATCGCTTGAAGATCCCTCTGCCGTTTACGCGAGCCATAACTTTGATCGCAGAGCCAATCTATGTGCCCCACAACGCTAGCCCCGAAGAGGTTGAAGCAAAGCAAGCCGCAGTGCAAAAGGCACTCGATGAATTAAGGCGCAAAGGCCAATTGTGGCGCGAGAGTTATACAAGATGATTTGCAAGCAGAGAGAGAACACTTAAAGAAAACGCTTCTTGATACGATCTATTTTTTTACTGCTTGTGCCGTACTCTTATCAGTTGATCTGGATTGCGCTCTTGCCGCCCGTGTCGCTTCCCATTCCTCTGGTTCTCCGCCTGGGCCGGGTCGCGAGCGCACATTGCTGAGCGTGATTTTCCCGGCGCATTTTGAGCAGACAACTTGAGGCGTTGTCAGGTGTCCGCACTCTTGATGGATCAACTCTGCCGGTACGCCTTTTTCGGCGTGTAACCATTTGTCTCCCCAAGCCATGACCGCCGCTATAATCGGAAACAGATCAATGCCGCGCTCGGTCAACACATACTCATAACGCTCAGGGCTTTCCTGATAAAGCCTGCGCTCCAGTATCTGGTTGTCCACGAGCGTTTGTAACCGATCGGTCAGGATGTTGCGCGAGATATGCAAGTGATTCAGCAACGGCTCAAAGCGGCATATCCCAAGGAAGATGTCGCGCAGGATAAGCGGCGTCCACCACTCGCCTATCAGATTCAGAGTACGCGCAATCGAACAGGTCAAATCATCAAAATTTGTTCTTTTCATAGCTTCTCCATTTTATCAGTTGCATAAAGAGACTTACTATGCTACCTTGAGTCAGTCTTGTTATGCAACTGACTAATGAGTAAAAGCGTAAAAAGTATGTACAGGTACTCGATGAAAGGGGATATAGGTAATGTCTCAACTTCACGGAAGGTTTCACAACCTCTACCTCATACCATTTGCGCTTCTATTGGTAACTCTTACCACCTCGATTGCTGACGCGCAAACCTCTGTTTCGGCGCAATCCTATAATGAGCGCGCCAACAAATTTATGTCTCTAGGAGAGCCGGACAAAGCTCTAGCCGATTACGACATAGCGATCATCTTTGACCCGCAATACGCGGTGGCTTACTACAATCGCGGTAACGCCCGATATGAGAAAGGTGATGGGGAAGGAGCATTGGCGGATTATACCAGAGCGCTTGAACTGGATTCCAAGTTGGCTGAAGCTTACAACAATCGTGGCAACATCAGAAAAGATTGGAGAGATTATGACAGCGCGATTGCAGACTATAACAAAGCCATAGAACTCAATCCGGGATTCGCGCTTGCTTACAGTAATCGTGGTACGGTTTTTTACCGGAAAAGATTTTTGCATCAAGCCATAGATGATTACAACAAAGCGATCAAACTTTTACCTAAGAATGCTCTGGCTTACTGGAATCGTGGTCTGGCACTTTTCGTTCAAGGAAACATTGCTGCTGCGAAAAGCGATTTTGACCGATACGTAAAACTTCATAAAGATTCAAATACTTCGAGCGAAGAAATCCTTAAGGAGCTGGAGTTTGAGGTAAATCAAAAACTGGGCAGACACAAAAACTAAAACGCTGATATCGCTGAGGTATAGAGGAAAAAATGATGAGAAGTCCATCTGCAATTAAAAGTAATGTTTCGCGCACCCATACAATCACCTGGGAAGACCCTATGATTACGGCGCGAGAAGGTTTCGAATTAAGCGGATTCGAATGTCTGGAGAAAATTGTCTCCGGTGAATTTCCGCCGCCGCCTATATTGATTTTAATGAATGGAAGATTTGCCAAGCTCAGCGAAGGCAGAGTCGTTTTTGAAGCTGAGCCTGCTGAATATCACTTCAATCCGATTGGCAGCGTGCATGGCGGATTCGCCGCTACCTTACTCGATACTGCAATGGGGTGTTCCATACATTCGTGTTTGCCTGCAGGGGTTGGCTACACAACGCTTGAAATCAAAATCAACTATGTTCGACCTTTGACCGATAAGATTGGCATTGTGCGTTGCGAAGGTACGGCAATTCACGTCGGCGCAAGGGTGGCTACGGCCGAAGGACGCATTGTAGATAGCGCGGGCAATCTCTACGCGCATGGCACGACTACTTGTCTGTTGATGCCTCGCTAGAAAAATCGGCGACAACGCAAATCGCCGCTGATATCGTACTGATAGAAAGGCAAACATTTTGCCCGTAGGACTTCCATCCTACGGGCAAAATGTTCGCGCTCTCTAATCAGACGATTAATCTTGCAGATGCGCTTCTAAAAACCACAGCGATTTATCTAGCCCACGTGAGATTTCCGTGAACAGGTCTGCTGTGTCAGCATCACTAAATTCCGTTGCCGCATCAATCGCGGCGCGGCTTGAAGCCGCTAGATTGGCGTAGCGGTCCGCAAGCGCTTGAACGCTTTCTAAACTTCCTACAATGTCAGGGTATTCGGGCAAACGCGAAGCCTCAGCAGACATACGCGCCGTTCCTTGCGCCGTCCCGCCAAGCGCTGTGACACGCTCTGCCATGGTGTCAACATAAGCTAAAACTTCGACCGCAAGTTTATCGAACAACTCGTGAAGTTGGAAAAATTGCGCGCCTTTGACGTTCCAATGCGCTTGCTTGGTTTGACTGTAAAGGTCAAAAGTGTCGGCAAGCTGTTGATTCAACAAAGTAATGATTGGTTCTCTCTTTTCAAAATCGAGATCGTTTTTTGTGTTATACATTTTTGTCATAATCGTTCTCCTTATCGAATACTTTATCCGAACTCTATGGTTCAAGGGGAAGGCAAGCAATAACCTGTGCTTGCCAGAAAATGTAGTGCTGAGTGTCGCGCAAATTTATTTGCGACACTCGCGGCATGTTCCCAGCAATTCCAAACGATAATCCGAAACCTGAAAGCCGGTTCGCGATTTCAACTTTTTCAGCCACGCGGAACTTTCCGTCGGCTCCAAATCCCACATCTTGCCGCACTGCAAACAACGCAGATGATGATGATGGTCTGTGCGAATGTCGTACCGCGCAGCGCCGTCGCCATAATTCAATTTAGAAGCAACGCCCGATTCGATTAAAGCTTCAAGATTTTTATAAACTGTCGCAAGACTCACCTTCGTCAATTGATTTTTGACCGCGAGATAAACTTCTTCAGCGGTCGGATGATGCTCTACGCTTCTCAGATATTCAAAGACAGCGGCGCGTTGCCGGGTAAAATGAAAGCCGCTTGAACTGAGGTTAGCTTTCAGTTGCTGTTTGGCTTTGACTGCCTGAGCTGTAGTAATTTGCTTCTTCATTTGCACTGGCTCACCTCACTTACGCCACGATCTCATTCTAGCAGAGCGTGTCATTAAAATCAATAATAATTATTACTTTTGTTTTTGGATTTAATAATTTAATGATGTTTTAACGGCAGGCTATTCGTGACAGAAACCGCGTTGCGATGAGCGGATGAAATTCATCAAGTGCTTGACCAGAGGGCTATCTTGCTCGGCAAGCCTTTCCAGAGCATCTTCGAGTAGGATCCTGGATCGCAAAAGAGTTCGATAGGCGCGTTTGAGTTCTTTAATATCGCTGGCTTTGAAACCTGCGCGACGCAAACCGATGATGTTTAATCCGCTGGCGCGTCCAGGCATGCCATCGGTGATGACAAACGGCAAGCAGTCTTGAACGATTTTTGCGTTGCCGCCAAGCATCGCCAGACGACCCAGGCGACAGAATTGATGCACAACTACGCCGCCCGAAATGAAGACCTGATCTTCGATTTCAACGTGTCCGGCGAGCGCTACATTATTGGCAAGAATGACGCTGTTTCCCAGTTGGCAATTGTGCGCGATGTGCGCGTACGCCATAAAATAACAGTCAGAGCCGACAACCGTTGCAGAACCTTCCTGGGTACCGCGATGAATCGTCACGCCTTCGCGTATATGGTTGCGCGCTCCAAGGCGAAGGAAGCTCGCGCCATTCTTGAAACCCAAATCTTGAGGCTCGCCGCCAATCACTGCGCCTTCGTAAACGACATTTGAATCGCCGAGACTGGTGAATCTTTTGACACAAGCGTGAGCGCGAATCTCTGTGTGGTCTCCGATGATTGTATCCGATTCGATAATTGCGTAAGGGCCAACGGTGACATTGGCACCAAGTTTTGCGTGATCGCTTACAATTGCGGTTGGGTGAATGTTCATGGAATTAATCCGATTTGTTCAAGATTCAAGACTATGACGGTCGGTACAAGAAAAATCAACGCTCGTGATAGAGACAAAAACCATAGGCTTTGATAGACTCTGCTTCTTCAAAATGTAGCAGTAAGATTTTTAGAGAGACGGAAAGAAATATCATATCCTTCAGAAGCAATCTTTGACCGCTTCTCAAACAGAGTTTGAGGTTTTAAGCAGCGAAGCAAAAGTTTTTGGGTCTATTAATGACGGTAAACTCGCGACTGCAATTGGTTTTGCCTTTTACCTTTTCACTTTTGTCTTACTGCTTATTTGCTTCCATTTCCCTTCGATAGTGATGGTTTGATCCTAAGCAATAATTTTTGAGAGGAGTCGTATGCAAAACAACGCGGGTGAAAAAAATACAAGCTGGCGGCGAAAAATGGCTTGGGCTGGGCTCTTTGTCATCATGTTAGCGGCTCTGGCGATGGTGGTGATTCCTGTTTGGATTGTTCAACCCTTCGAGGCAGAAACACCACAAGGGCTGGAACTCGCTTACACGCTCAAGCATTGGTCGCCGCTTGTGACAGTGCTTGGTGCGGCGATGGCGCTTGCGCTGGTGCTGGGGTTATGGCGGGGAGCGCGTCGTTGGTGGCGTAAAGCAGCTTTGGTCACGGCTTTATTCTTTATCCTATTCGCCGCGTGGTTTGCGCGACAGAATCATTTCGAATGGATGTTCAAGCCAATTTCGGAAGTCGCTTATGCGCAAACGACCGATGCGCCTTTTGTTGAGGAGGGCGATAAAGTTTTAGCAGTTGAAATTAACGGGGAAGCTGTCGCCTATCCAATTAGGCAGATGGCTTATCATCATGTAGTGAATGATGTGGTCGGAGGTGTGCCGATTACGGCTACCTACTGAACGCTCTGCCACACAGGTCTTGTGTGGGAGTCAACCATAGATAGTCGCAAATTGACGTTTCGTCTTGCTGGCATCAACAACCAGAACTTCATCATGCGTGACGAGGAGACAGGCTCCTGGTGGCAACAGGTTTCCGGTGAAGCCATACTGGGGCCCTTGAAAGGTCGTCGCTTGAATCTTGTGTTTCACGACGAGTTATCGTTTGTTACCTGGAAGAACGAAAAGCCGTCCGGACGAGTGTTGCGCCCGGACGAGCGGTTCGCTTCACGTTATGCCAGGAAAGACTGGGAAGAGAGTGTCGCAAAAGCTCCTGTGGTGACGCCGTTCAGCGAGACTGACCCGCTGGCGCCGCGCGCCCTCATCTGCGGCATCAGTATCAACAACGAATCGAAAGCCTATCCACTGGCTGAATTGCAAAAGCAAGCGGCGGTGTTGGACACCTTGGGCGAAACGGCTTTGTTGCTCGTCTTGGACGAAGACAAAAAATCGGCGCGGGCTTTTGACCGCAAAATAGATGGCAAAGTATATGAGTTTTTTGCAAAACCTGATGTCAAACCTTTGCGATTGATTGACGCACAGACCGGCAGCGAGTGGGATTTTTCCGGTAAAGCCATAAGCGGCGCGATGAAGGGCAAGCAACTCGAAAAGATTTATGTGTTGAGCGATTACTGGTTCGATTGGAAAATCTATCATCCGAACACTTCAGTTTACACTCTGCCATTCAAGTGAAAAGGAGTGTATGAATGCGAGTTCATCTTTTGTCAGATATGGCTATTCAGACAGCGCGTAAATGAAAATCCTTGTAAAAACGGCAAAACGGCAAACCATATTCCGAAAATATATTTTAAAATCAGTTTGACAGTTGGCACTTCGGCGTGTAGGATTTGCGCGTTTTGATTAACAGTAGTGTGAGGAGAACTGAAGTTGAAGTTAAGGTTTTGCGCGTTTGTAAAGAACACCGCAGGCGCTCTCTGCTTTAGCTCTGATCATCACTACAAGATTCACCCAAGATGAAAAGGAGAAAAAGCATTGAAAGAACAAGGCACAGTAAAATGGTTTAACGCCACAAAAGGTTATGGTTTTATCACGCGCTCAGGCGGTGATGATGTATTCGTCCACTATTCGGCGATCGAGTCTGAAGGCTACAAGACACTCAATGAAGGTCAAAAAGTAGAATTCATGCTCATTCAAGGGCCCAAAGGGCTGGCGGCATCCAATGTCATGGCGGTGTAGTTTTAACACTTCAGGTGGAGCTTGCAAGAGTCAAGCTCCACACTTCTGCTCTCGAAAAACCTCTGTCCTAGTTTTCGATTCATCGAAACCGCCTCTCTCTCACGCAAGCAAATCGTTGGATACAATCATTCACTTTGTCGGAATCTGTAGTTGAACACCTCTCCCGTTTTCGTAAACGATAGTCAGCGCGCCTTGATGCCCTCTGATTCCTTCCGCCCTGGCACGTTCAATTTCGAGCATCAACTCAAGCCTTTTTATTTCGAGCAGCGCGGGATTGGCGTAGGTCTGCGCTTCTATCTGTTTGGTTTTTGCAGCGACTTCTGCCGCGTTATAGCGCGCTTCCTCGGCTTGCTTCTGTTTTTCATTCGCCACGACTGCCGATGCCGCTTGCTCGATTCTGTCATCGAGGAAATCGGGATTGCCGATCTGCACACTTTCAAGTACCAGGTGAAGTTGGCTCACAAGATGGGGGCGCAGGGCTTCGACAATACGCTTTTGAATCGCTTCTTGATAGGCATAGATTTCGTATGCGCCGTATTCGGCAAAAGCGTTGCGAGCTTCTGTTTGCACTAAACCGTGAAGGATTTCGTTGCGGCGTTTGTGTCTGTCTCCTTCGTTGAATCCAAATTTGCGAACATACTCAATGATGTCTGTGTTCTCTTGACTGGTTGCGGCCGTCACACTGATGGGAACCTGCAAAGCCGCGTTGTCTTTTGAAGTCACGCGTGGGGTGGTGGTTTCGGTGAACGATTTGAGATTCACTTCATACGCTTCCCAACCCGGAGAGATGGTTGTAAACCATCCGTCGGCAGGTTTATAGACGCGCTGAATCGAGCCGAATTTTGTTGCGACTTTCACAGTGCCCTCGTTGGTGTAGCGAATATTTTTGAAGATGATAATTGAAAAGATAATCGCGGCAATGGCGCCACCGACTAAGAAAATAACGAATCTTTTTGCATTCATTCAAAACTCCTTACGATTTTGGCTACGCGGTTTTTTCGCGTTGCAACGGTTTGGTTATGCATTTGCGTGTTTTTCATTGGAAGGTGCTAGACGCAAGGCAAAGCATTGCCCTGACGGTTTCCGAAACTCGAGATATAAATCGGCTCAGTTTTTTTTCTGGTGTGTGATAAACTTCCACTCCTCACGAATGAATGCCAATTATCTCAAAGTCAGGAGGATTCAATTATGCCTGATAAACAACCAGGGCGCTTTATAGATGCGGGCAGAGCCGAAAGTGAAATCTACGAACCTGATGAAGAAGTGTCTGAAGAATTTGCCGCGGCACAAAAATTGGTCTCGAATAAAGATCAAGTGAGTAGTGAAGCGCTTTTTGAATTGACACCTTCGACAAGAGAATCTGCCAGCAATCACGGAGAGCTTTCTCAAGTAGGCGAAGAAGCCATAGGCGGATTTATCACCACTACGGATAATGATTTAGTCGATGAGATGGGCGAAGCCGCAGGTCTTGTTTATCAAGACGATGAGCCTTTGCATACCACTGAAAAAATCGAAGAACGCGACCGCCACAGATGGGAACTTGACCCTGCTTCATCTGAAGATTATCAGCAAAGAGTCAACCACGAAGGCGAATGACGGAAGCAATGCCGCGACTATTTTATGAAACGAAGGTGGCGCAAGCTTGTTCGGCGGAATGGATTTGATATAATTTGCGACCCTGAAAAATACAGAATGGGCGAAGGAGTAAGATGCGAAATTTTTTTTCATGTAACACATTAATAGCCATTGTGTTGATTGCGGCTACGGCACAGGCAGATACCATCAGGCTGAAAAACGGCAGTATCATCAAAGGAAAAGTGACGAGCTTTGCCGATGATCAATTTGTGGTGATGCTCGATTCAGGCTCCGGTCGTTCGATGAGCAAAGCGATGATTTATATCGCGGACATTGCCAAAATTGATTTCGACGCGGCAGGCGGCGCAGCGACGGATTCGACGGCGCGCGATAACACGACCGCACAAGCTGAAGAAAACACGGCGCGCAATAACACTGCGATGAAAGAGTCAGGCCGCGATACGACCACAACGGCGCGCGATACTGTGAAAGAGTCGGCGAAGGAAAGCGCGAAAGAGACGGCACCGGTGAATCCGTCGTTACGAAACACAACTTCAAAAAATCGCAAGATTGATCCGAAGCCAGAAACGCTGGAGCCATCGCCGACCAAAGAACCGGAAACAACGCAACCCGAAAAAACCACCGCCACGTCAGATCCTTCCACTTCGGTTCCTGAGCCTGCAACCCGCAAGCCTCTGGGTCCCAATGCCAGAACCGTCAATGTTGAAGTAGCGGCAAAGCGCGATTGGACAAGCTCTGGCGTCATCGTCAAACGCGGAGACCGCATACGCATCACAGCTACAGGGAACATCCTGATTGATCCTTCCGGGCAGTCGAGCGGACCCGAAGGAATTGATGCGCCCGATTCAAAAAAATTGGTGAGCGATAAACCAACAGGCGGGCTCATCGGCGTGATCGGCGCCGACAATGACGATTTCGTTTTCATCGGACGGCTTACAGAATTTACTGCGACACGCGACGGCTTGCTCTTTCTCTCTGTGAATGAAGGAACGCTTTCAGATAATTCGGGCTCTTTCAAAACTGTCATAGAGATTCAAGCGGCACGCCCGACCGTGCGATAAGCAGTAAGGAAAAAGGCAGAAGGCAAAAGTAAGACGGGCAGTCGCGAAGTTACCTTTATTGATCTATCCAAAAACTTTTGCTTCGCTGCTTACATCCATTCAAAGCAGCCACTCCATTTATAAGATTAAAGGTAGCGCGAATTCCTCTTCGCGCTACCTTTGCATCTATCAAACACATTGGCTGTCAATTTTATACCTGTTGCACGACGAGTCCCTCTTCTGAATTTCAATTCGGCTAGAGCGCTTTGCTGTTTCGCGCCACCTTCAGAGGCGATTTTGTTAGCATAGAATTAACACCTGATTGCCTTGACTTGACTACAGCCTTGAAGTAGCCTTTCCCTTAATCTGCGACACGTTTTTTATCAGTTCATAAAAGCGTTACAGAAGCGGGATAGAAAATTTCAATTTTTCGTTGAATGCTCACAACCGTTCGAGCTAGATGACTTTCAAAATTCACTACAAGCTCTAACGGCAGGAATCTGGGAGAAGGCGTTACACTGTTTCTTGCAACAGCTCTTCGCCGCTCGACCGGACATTTGTAAATCGGTCATTGACCAGGAATCGGGTTCCCATCACTCCCTGTTTGAGCGCCCGAAATGCTTGATCAAATTTTATCATCAGGAGAGACAGAATAATGTCAAAATCATCCTCATATAGATCACTTTGTGCATTGATGCTAATGCTAGTGATGGCCTTCAGCGCCGTCTCTACATTTGGTCAAGCACAAGCAGGAAGCGGTCAGATAATCGGTACTATTTCAGATGCACAAGGAGCCGCTCTATCTGGCGCAAAAGTTAAAGCAGTAAACAAGGGAACAGGATTAACTGGCAATGCGACAACTGGCGATGACGGTCAGTTCAGCATCGTCTTATTACCGCCCGGAAATTACGAAGTAACAATTGAAGCCGCAGGCTTTTCAAAAACAACGGCTAACGTCGAAGTGACTGTAGGCCGCGCCGCAAACTTGAGCCTCTCGCTCAGTACAAGCGGTGTACAGGAGACCGTCAATGTCACGGCTGGCGCGGTGCAAGTGCAAACCACGCGCTCGGAAGCAGACGCGGTTATCAGCGAGAGGGCAATCGAAAACTTGCCCATCAATGGTCGTCGCTTCCAGGATTTTGTTACCCTTACACCCGGTGCCCAGGTTGACCCATCGCGCGGACAGATTTCGCTTTCTGGTCAACGTGGTATCAACTCGAATGTCAACGTTGACGGGGTTGACTACAACCAACCTTTCTTTGGCGGCATACGCGGCGGCGAACGCTCGAACACGGCATTCACCATTCCGCAAGAATCCATCAAAGAGTTTCAAGTTGTGGCGGCAGGATACTCGGCAGAGTTCGGGCGTTCAACCGGCGGCATAGTCAACGCGGTAACGAAATCAGGAAGCAATAATTTACACGGCTCTCTTTTCTACTTACTGCGTCCGCAAAAATTGTCGAGAAAGAATTTTTACTTCAAATCACTGGAAGAGTCTCTCAATCCGGCAAATTCCACCTCTCCCAGGAGAGAAGTGACGGCTGCGCCCAGACAAGATCAGTTTGGCGGTTCCATCGGCGGTCCCCTGAAGACAGACAAAATATTCTACTTTGCGTCTTATGAACATCAGCGTTTTCGCAACACGCGTTCCGTCTTCTTCGACACGCTTAACGGTTTTGTGCCGACTGCCAATACTCAGGAAGCTTTTGATTTCTTTAAATCGCAAGAGACGGAATTCCGCAATACCAATGATGCGCATGGTCTCTTAGGTCGAATTGATTACGAGATTAATTCAAACCATCGTTTCAATATTCGGTACAGTTACAGCCGCAATGAAGCCTTGAACGCCAACGCCACGGGTAACGCTTTGTTCCCGACCACAGTCAGCGCGCTGTCGAACAATGGAACTGAAAAAGATAGCACCAACACCTTCGTCGGACAGATGGCTAGCTTTTTCAGTACCAACATGGTCAACGAATTGCGCGGTCAATATTCGCGTGAAGAGCGCCCGCGCCTGGCAAACTCCGAAACACCAAACGTCACCAGCAATATCGGACGTTTTGGCGCTGTCAGTTTCCTGCCCACGACGCAGTTCGACTGGCGATTTCAGATAGCCGACAGCTTGACCTGGACTCGTGGCAACCACACTGTCAAGTTTGGCGGCGAATTCAATCATGTATTCGTTGATCAGGCATTCGGCTTCAATCAGTTCGGCTCTTTTAACCTTGCAGGAACAACCACCGCGACACTTCTTGACATTCTGTCATATTCGCCGAGCGTCACAACCGGTACGGTAAACCGATTCGACAGCACCGCGGCGACCTATTTCTTACAGATTGGCAATCGTCTGGCGAACTATTCGTCAAATGAACTGGCATTCTTTGCTCAAGATGCCTGGCGAGTGCGCCCCAATCTGACGATCAACTATGGCTTGCGCTGGGAGGGTCAATTTAACCCCGACCCGGAAGCCAACAACACCAATTTGATCAACACGGTGAAAAACTTCAAGTTCCCGTCTGGTCACGTTGCTGACCCAACACAAATACCTGACATGACCGATCAATTCGGTCCCAGACTCGGACTTGCATGGGATCCATCAGGTGATGGTAAGACGGTCATTCGTGCGTTCACAGGGCTTTATTATGCGCGCACTCCATTGATTTTGCTGGCTGCACCGTTCAATAACTTCCGCGACCCGGCGGGCGACCTCTCGGTTAGATTGCCGTTCGTGGTTCCTGCCAGCAATCCCAACAACACGTTGTACAAGCAGTTGAAATTGATCGGCATTGACCTCAATACAACCGCGCTAGGCTCACTGCCGATTTTAAAACCTGAACAACTTACAGCGATTGCTCAAGCTCTCGGTTTATCATTCGATCCGTTCTTCGGAGTTGCGCCGATTGTTATGGCTTCAGATTACAAAAACCCGACATCATTTCAATATGGTTTTGGGATTGAGCGCGAAGTCAAAAGAGGCTTTACTCTCAGAGCAGACTACACGCACGTCAAGACCACCCATTTACAGCGCAACCGCGATGTGAATCTTCCGCTGCCGTATCTGCGTCCTTTGACAGGCACAAACGCAGACCCCGCGCAGCGTCCATTCTTCGGATTGCGCTCTGCCTTAAACGCGGGCGGACAGGTGCGACCGATCACCTCTTTGCAAGGGCTTCAAGTGCGCGAATCAACAGGACACTCGCTCTATCGCGCCTTCACTTTAGGTGCGAAGTTCCAGAAATCCAGATTGCAATTCAATGCTTTCTACACCCTCTCGAAGTCGCTTTCCGATGATGACAACGAGCGCGATGCCGGCGGTATCTCTTTCGAGAATGCTTTCAACTATTCGCCGGAATACAGCTACTCTCGTTTGGATAGGAGACATCAGTTTGTCGCAAATCCTGTGCTAACCTTGCCCTTAGATTTTGAAGTGTCGAGCGCGATTCGCATGTATTCAGGAGACCCTGTTGACGCCGGATTCGGCGGCGATGCCAATGAAGATATAGGCGGCCCGGATCGCCCTTATCGTTCAACGGGCATTCCGTTTGAGCGCAATGCCTTCCGCGACTTTGCGCTTTATAATGTTGATGTTCGTGTGCAAAAGCGTTTCAATCTCGGCTCAGAAACCAGAAAGCTTTTATTTTCAATGGAAATATTCAATGTTTTCAATGCTGAAAACATTGAGCTTGCCGGCAGCACGGTGACCAACTACTGTGCAACCACGACGCAACGCGATTGCGGATTCCTGGCTCCGTCCAACAGAAACTTCCTCTCGAAGATAGATCTCAACCCGACATCTACACGAGTAGGAAAATTGTTGTTGAGCAACAACCCAGGAGCGCCTTTCCAAATGCAACTTGGCGCGCGCTTCGTCTTTTAAGTAAGCCTCAGGCTTAAAACTCCGACGGCGGCAAGGTTAACCTTGCCGCCGTTTTTTCGTTGCTTGCCAATTTTCAACCTTGCGCTTCTTGCCTGTGATAAATATTTTCTCTCGCGCTTGCAAGCCGATTTTATTGCCGCGTTCTTTTTACTGAATATATTCAAAAAAGAAAATCAGGCTTGTGCCGTAAGAGCTTTTTGCGCAAGCCTGATTCCTCAATCTAAGCGCCCCGTGCAGCGCCTCAATCATCAAGGATGTGTACGCTACATTTAGTTTCTACTCGCTGGTTTTGATTTTGGCTTCCTTGTGCCCGTAGCCGAAACCTGAAAACCGGAAACTATTTGAGCGTTGGAGAAGTTATGAACAGAAGAATTCACTGGTTTCTAGCGTTGTTTTCGGTGCTTTGCCTCGTCGGCTATTTAGTCGCCGTCAGAGCCTCTAAAAATTCAGGCGCAGGCTTTGTTGCAAAAGCCTCAAGCGTCACACAAGGTGCGCTTCAAGTCTTGAGCCCGGAAGGCAATGTAGCCCTGCAATGTCCGCTCAAACACACAGATGTGAAAGCCGAAATCAGCGGCTTTTTGTCTCGCGTCATCGTCACACAGGAATTTGAAAATCCTTTCAAAGATAAAATCGAAGCTGTTTACACCTTCCCTCTGCCGCACAACGCAGCCGTTGACGATATGACGATGCGCGTTGGTGATCGCACGGTGCGCGGCTCCATTAAACGCCGCGAAGAAGCTCGCGCAGTTTATGAAGCGGCGCGCAATGCCGGACACGTCGCAAGCCTGCTCGATCAAGAACGCTCAAACATCTTCACGCAATCGGTCGCCAACATCATGCCTGGCGAAAAAGTTACCATCACAATCAGCTATGTCGAGACCTTGAAGTATGAAAATGGTTCCTATGAATTTGTCTTTCCCATGGTCGTGGGACCGCGCTACATCCCCGGCAACGCGACAGGCAAACAAGGCGGAGGCTTTTCCCCTGACACCAACAAAGTTCCTGATGCGTCACGCATCACGCCCGCGCCTGCGCCTCCAGGTACGCGCGCAGGTCACGACATTTCCATTGAAGTAACGCTTGATGCGGGGGTGCCGATTGCGAGCGTCAAATCAACTCTGCACGAAGTCGCAACCGAAAGGCTTTCTCCCCACAGTTCTATGATCAAACTCAAAAGTAGAAACGAAATTCCGAACCGAGATTTCATACTCAAGTACGATGTTGCAGGCGGAAAGATTGAAGATGCCTTGATGACGCATCGCGGCAACAACGGTGGATTTTTCTCTTTCATCTTGCAACCGCCTGACCGTGTGGTTGCCGAAGACGTGACCCCGAAAGAGATCGTCTTTGTGCTCGATACCTCGGGTTCGATGAATGGCTTTCCCATAGAAAAAGCCAAAGAGTCTATGAAACTTGCGCTCGAGGGGCTTTATCCACGAGACACTTTCAACTTGATTACCTTCGCCGGTGACACGCACATTCTCTTCCCTGAACCCCTCCCTGCAACCCAAGAGAACTTGCGAAAAGCCCAAGCATTTTTAGCTTCACGTTCAGGCGGTGGCGGCACAGAGATGATGAAAGCCATACGCGCCGCACTTGACCCTTCTGACAAACAAGACCATATTCGCATCGTCTGTTTTATGACTGACGCCTATGTGGGCAACG
>JANMSG010000413.1:0-6912 GCA_031389065.1 Acidobacteriota bacterium
TGTCAGAGAAAGAAACTAACATCCAGCATCTGGCATCTGACATCTCCTGTTCACTGTTCAGGGCTTGCATTATTGACCGCCAAAATTCAAAATCTAAAACCGACTTTTTCACCGCAGACGACGCGCACGATGTTGCCCGGCACATAGAGATTGAAAACGTGAATCGGCAGATTGCGCTGGCGGCAAAGGCTGATCGCCGAGGTGTCCATCACTTTTAAATCGCGCTGAATCACATCCAGGTAAGAGATGCGGTCGAACATGGTTGCGGTTTTATCTTTCGCAGGGTCTGCCGTATAGATGCCCTCCACTTTCGTCGCCTTCAAAATCGCATCGGCTTTGATTTCAAGGGCGCGCAGCGCGGCAGCCGAATCCGTAGTGAAATAAGGATTGCCTGTGCCTGCTGCGAAGATAACGACGCGGCCCTTTTCGACGTGTCGGATAGCGCGACGACGTATGAAAGGTTCGGCGACTTCGTGCATTTCGATCGCCGTCATGACGCGTGTGAAAACCCCTTGTTTTTCGAGCGCGTCCTGCATCGCCAGCGCGTTCATAATCGTCGCAAGCATTCCCATATAATCGGCGGAAGCCCGGTCCATGCCTTTTGCGGAAAGGGCGACGCCGCGAAAAATATTTCCGCCGCCAACGACGATCGCCGTTTCGATTTCGAGCAAGGTCAGGTCTTTAATCTCGGCTGCAATGCGGGTGATGGTTTCGGGGTCAATGCCGTAACCTTGATCGCCCATCAACGCTTCGCCGGAGATTTTCAAAAGTATGCGTTTATAAACAGGTTTTGCTGAAGTTTGTTGTGCTGACATAAAAAATTCATCCTCAAAAAAAAAGCCTCTCACGCGAGAGGCTTTCCTTAATTATTCATTGCCGCCGAGCAACTCTTGTACTTCGGCTCCCAAATCGGAGGAGCGTTTCTCAAGACCTTCGCCCATTTTGAAACGGGTGAAGCGACGAATCCTGACATTCTCGCCGGTCTTTGAAATCATCTGACGAAGCAAATCACCAACCGTGATGTTTTGATCTTTGACGTAAGGCTGCTCCATCAAGCAAGTCTCTTGATAAAACTTACTGATTCTTCCTTCGACGATTTTTTCAAACACTTGCTCAGGTTTGTTGGCGTTCTTCGCATCAGCCTTTGCCGCAGCCAAAGCAATTTCGCGCTCTTTCACCAAAACCTCTTCCGAGACCTCTTCTTTGTTTGTGAAGCGCGGTTCTGCGGCAGTGATGTGCATTGCCACATCGTGAACGAAGTTGCGGAATTCTTCGCTGCGCGCAACGAAATCTGTTTCGCAGTTGACTTCGACCAGGACGCCGATTTTTCCGCCCGCGTGAATGTAAGCGTCAACCAGCCCCTCAGCCGCTATGCGACCCGATTTCTTGGTTGCCGTAGCCAATCCTTGCTTACGCAAAAACTCAATTGCCTTATCTTCGTTGCCATCTGATTCGGTAAGTGCGCGTTTGCATTCCATCATGCCTGCGCCGGTTTTTTCTCTCAAAGCTTTAATTGCTGCCGCTGTAATTTGAGTTGCCATTATGTATGCCTCTTTTAAGTTTAATATCGCGTCTTTAAATATAAGACAAAGGCGGAAGGATGAACAAAAACAAGAATGACGCTTGTTTTTACTTCCGCCTTCCGCCTACTTCTTCCAGGTTTTCTTAAAACTACTCTGATGCTTCCGCGCTTTCAGTAGCTGTCGGTTCGGCTGAAGCGGTTGCCGCTTGCGCTTCTACAGGAGCGGCTCTCTCTTGCACTTCGGCAGGAGCCGTTGCCGCAGGCGCTTCTACAGGAGCGGCTTGTGCTTCGACAGGAGAGGATATCGCTTGCGCTTCTACGCGAGGGGCGGCGGCGGGCGCTTCGTTTAACGCGGCTGCAACTACATCAGGAACGGGCGGCGCGCCTGCTGGAACATAGGTCGTGCGCCTTTGATTGGTGCCGCCGCGGCTGCCACCGCGTCCGCCTCTGCGATCACGCCTGTCGCCGCGTGGCGCATCGCCTTGCGGTACGCCTGTGGCAGTGCCAGTGCTTGCTGCCGTTTCTTCGATGTCGCCTTCATCAGCGCCGCCCTCTTTGAGCAACTGTTGACCTTCAATAATCGAGTCAGCCATTTTTGCCGCAAACAATCTGACGGCTCGCAAAGCATCGTCATTGCCCGGCACGATGTAATCAATACCATCGGGATTGCAGTTCGTATCAACGATTGCAACAACCGGAATCCCCAGTTTATTGGCTTCGTGAACGGCGATCTCTTCTTTGTTCGAGTCAATGATAAAAATTACGTCAGGCAGCACTTTCATATCGCGTATGCCTGCAAGGTTCTTATTCAGAGATTCGTGGTCGCGGTCAAATTCCAAACGCTCTTTTTTGGTCAACGCATCAAAGCGACCATCAATTCTCATCGCTTCAATATCTTTCATCTTCTGAATAGATTTTTGCACGGTCTGGAAGTTGGTCAACAAACCGCCAAGCCACCTTTGATTGACGTAATATTGATTGCAACGCGTTGCTTCTTCTTCAACGGCGTCCTGCGCCTGTCGCTTGGTGCCAACAAACATGAAGGACTTGCCTTCAACTGCCGCCTGGGTGACGAACTTCACAGCGTCTTTGAATAGTTTTTGGGTTTTCTGAAGATCAATAATATATATGCCATTGCGTTCTCCGAAGATATACTCTTTCATCTTCGGGTTCCACCGCCTGACCTGATGTCCAAAGTGGACGCCTGCTTCAAGCAGTTCTTTCATTGTTACTGTCGTAGCCAAAATGCTCCTCCTGAATTGAATTGGTTTATGTACTCACCGGCCTGCGTCCCAATTGGAACAACCAATCACGAAAGCCGATAATGGAATTAGATGTCAGATGCTAGATATTAGTAGTCGGTTCCTATTTGGTAGCCACCGCTAACATCTGACATCGAGCATCTGACATCTTGAAAACTATCGCTTGGAGAACTGGAAGCGCGCGCGCGCGCCCTTCTGTCCATATTTCTTGCGTTCCTTGCCACGCGGGTCGCGTGTGACAAAGCCTGCTTTCTTCAAGCGTGGTCGAAGATCTGGATTCAGTTCAATCAAAGCCCGTGTGATGCCGTGACGCACAGCGCCAGCTTGACCGGTTACGCCGCCGCCATCAACATTAACCAGGATGTCGAACTTGTTGACAGAATCGGTCAATTGCAGTGGCTGACGAATAATCATTCGATGGGTTTCGTTTTTGAAGTAATCTTCAATGCTGCGCTTATTAACGGTAATCTCGCCGGTGCCGGGTCTGAGGAAAACCCTCGCCGTCGCGGTCTTGCGACGACCCGTACCATAATTTTGAATCGTATCTGGCACTATGTAATCTCCTACATCAAAAAGTGGCGCAAAACTGCTTGCGCCACATAATTCTCAAATTAAACAGTAAAAGGCTTAGGACTCTGGGCACTGTGCGGATGGTCAGTGCCGGCATAGACTTTCAGCTTTTTGCCCATGTGACGACCGATCGTATTCTTGGGAAGCATTCCTCTGATTGCCGATTCCAGAACACGCTCAGGATGTTTCTGCAACTGTTTTTGAGCCGTGATCTCTTTGAGTCCGCCGGGCCAGCCCGTGTGATGGCGATATACTTTGTCTTGAAGTTTATTGCCCGTGAACACAACCTTCTCCGCATTGATAATGACAACGTGATCGCCTACATCTATGTAAGGCGTATAGGTTGTCTTGTGTTTACCCATAAGCAATTTCGCGACTTCAGAAGCTAAACGACCGACGGTTTTCCCCGACGCATCTATAATATGCCAGTCGCGTGTTTGCTCAAGATTCTTTCCGCTTGGTATGAATGTCTGCATGACGTGAATCTCCAAAATTCTTTAAAGAAAACGAACGGAAAGAATACGAAATCGTAAGAATCTTGTCAAGTCACAGTAAAACTAATTTCTTTAAGGGATTTCCTAATGATTTCGGAGTTTTGGCTTTTCAAGGGCACTGACAAAGATAGTAGAGCCCTTGACAGGAAACTTTCCGACATATAATTTAACTGTTTGTCTCTATAGGCTGGTAGTGTCATGTTTGAAGCACTTTCTGACAAATTAAGAAAAGTCTTAAAGGACTTGCGTGGACAAGGTCGCTTGACCGAGGCGCATATCGAAGCGGCGATGCGCGAGATTCGCATCGCTTTGCTCGAAGCCGACGTCAATTTTAAGGTCGTCAAGTCATTCGTAGACCGCGTCAAAGAGAAAGCTCTGGGGCAAGATGTCTTAGGCTCGCTTTCGCCTGATCAACAGGTTGTCAAAGTCGTTCACGACGAACTTGTAGAAATGCTTGGCGGCACTTCGACGCAGCTCATTTTCACCAAGCGTGTTCCGAACGTCATTATGATTGTCGGACTGCAAGGCTCCGGCAAAACCACCACGACCGGCAAACTCGCAAAGTTCTTAGCCGAAACTCAAAAACGTCGCCCGCTGCTCATTTCTGTTGACGTGTATCGCCCTGCCGCTCGCCAGCAACTTGAAATCATTGGCGAAGCCATCAAGCAACCGGTTCTCAAACTTCCTGAAATCAACGACCCTGTTGAACTCGTCAAACAGGCGATGCGTGAATGCCAGCTGGTTGGCTATGATACCTTGCTGATAGACACGGCGGGACGTCTCCACGTTGACGACGAGTTGATGAACGAGTTGCAGAACATTAAGAGCGAGACGCAGGCGAACGAAATCATCTTCATAGCCGATTCGATGACCGGGCAAGACGCTGTCAATTCCGCGCAACAGTTTCACGAGCGCATAGGACTGACGGGCGTAATCCTTACGAAGATGGATGGCGATACCAGGGGCGGCGCGGCGCTTTCAATCAAAGAGGTTACAGGGCAGCCGATTAAGTTCATAGGAGTTGGCGAAAAGTACGATGCGCTTGAGCAATTTTACCCTGATCGCATCGCGCAGAGAATTTTAGGCATGGGCGATGTGCTTTCGCTCATTGAAAAAGTGCAAGCCGAAGTTAACGAAGAGCAGGCGATGGAGATGCAGCGCAAACTCATGAAGAATGAGTTCTCGCTTGAAGATTTCCGCGATCAACTTCGCCAGGTTAGAAAACTGGGCTCTTTCGATAAACTGATGGATATGTTGCCTTCGGGTATGTTCGGTGGCTTTAAAATGAGTGCCGAACAGAATGTAGAGATGGAGCGCAAGCTCAAACTCACAGACGCCATCATCAATTCGATGACCCCGCATGAACGAACCCATCACGATATTCTCAACGCCTCGCGTCGCAAACGCATCGCCAAAGGAAGCGGCACATCCGTGCAAGCGGTTAATCAAATGATTAACGAATATGTTGATATGCGAAAGATGATGCGCATGATGACTTCAGGCGGGCTTAGCAGCATGATGGGCGGACTCGGCAACATGGGCGGCTTAGCCGGAGGACTTGCAGGAGGTCTCGGCGGCGCCATCCGTCGCAAAGCTACCAAGCGAAAGAAAAAGAAAAAGAAGCGGTAACGCTTCATTTTAAGGTATAATCGGTAAACCGTTTTCAGGTTGCTGAATTATCGAAACGAAATCGTAAATCAAAAGTAAGTGGATGTAAGCAGTATAAAACATGGAGGTATATTTTGTTAGCAATTAGATTGACCAGAATGGGCGCCAAGAAAAAGCCCTTTTACAGAATTATCGTTACAGAGAAGCGTTCAAAACGCGATGGTCGTTTTATCGAAAACCTAGGTTATTATGACCCTTGCAGCAAGCCTGCAAACATCAAGCTCAATAGCGAGCGGGTGAATTATTGGATAGAGCGCGGAGCGCAACCGACTGACACTGTGCGAAACATGCTCAAAAGCAATGTCGGTACCGCCAGCACAGAAGCCAGCGCGTAGTAGTTGCTTTCAGTTTGTTTGACAATTTATTCGGGCGCGCATCGCATCTCTCCATCCGTAACCACAAACCGAAGGAGGCGAAGTTATGGCAGACGATTCATTGAGAAGCGTCATCGAGACGATAGCGAAAGCTCTAGTGGACAGTCCTGAAGAGGTGGTGGTCAACGAGATTGATGGCGAAGTAACCGTAGTTCTCGAACTGCGAGTTGCCCATCAAGACCTTGGCAAAATTATCGGCAAGCAAGGACGCACAGCCCGCGCCATGCGAACCATTTTGCGTGGCGCTGGAATGAAATTAAAGAAGCGATTCGTGCTTGAGATTCTGGAATAGTGAAAGACGCGAGCGCCTACAAACTGAGCGGGTCGGAGGTAGTGATTGCCCGCATCGTGAAAGCGCGCGGCATACGCGGAGAAGTCGCTTGTGATTTGGCGACCGATTTTCCTGAAAGATTCCAGCACATTGCAGATGCAACAGTCGTGATGCCTAATGGCGCGCGTCTCAGCCTGCGGCTTGAAAATCACTGGTTTCACCAAAACCGTGTGATCTTGAAGTTCGCTGGTACAGACACGATGACCGATGCACAAAGGCTGGTCGGGGGAGTTTTAGTCATTTCCGAGTCCGACGCTTGGGAGCTTGAAGAAGATGAGTTTTACGAGTACGACTTGATCGGCATCGAAGCGCTCACGATTGATGGAAAACGTATTGGTCAGGTGACGAAATTATTGCGAACGAGCGGCAATGATTTATTGGTGATTGAAGGCGAGAATCAACGCGAGATCTTGATACCGTTCGTAGATGAGATTTGCAAAGAGGTTGATGTGGAAGCCAGGCGCATCACGATCAATGCGCCGGAAGGTTTACTTGATTTGTAAGGAAGTGGTGCACGATGCTGGAGGAAGGCATCCCGGCCGCGGTGATCGAGAGCGCCGGGCGCCTCGCGGGCATGCCGGTGGGGCCGCTGGCGGTCGTCGACGAGACCTCGATGTCGCTCTCGGTGCATGTGATGGAGCAGACCAAGGCGGACCTTGCGGCGGAAGGCAAGACCTACGTCCCGCCGCCG